>NZ_CAUVXP010000080.1:0-26306 GCF_963555955.1 Protofrankia sp. Cas3 | reverse complement strand
CCCCAGGCTTCCTCCACCTCGGCCCGTGCCGCCGCGTCGGCGACCGGGCGGCCACCGGGCAGCAGCGAGGGCAGGACGCCTGCGGCCAGGGCACCACGCTCGCCGGCGCGGCGCGGCACCCAGGCCAGCCGAGCGCCGGTCGCCTCCGCAAGCCGCAGGACCGCGGTGAAGGTCCCGGGGGCCTGCGCGGCCCGCTCCCCCACCAGGATCACGGCTCCGGGCGCCCGCAGCGCCGCACCGACCTGCGATGCCGCACCGGCCGGCATGTCCGCAGCACCTGCGTCCCCGGCTGCCAGGCTCGACAGCAGCGCAGCCTCCCCGCCGGGGGCGGTGGGCAGCAGCGTCCCGGCCATCTTGGCCAGGCCCGGGGTCGCCACCGGCGCGATCGAGAAGATCGCCGTCCCCCGCCTGGCCGCGGCCTTGCGCAGCCGTAGGAAGGTGATCGGCGCCTCGTCCTCGGGTTCCAGGCAGACCAGCAGCACCGCGGGCGCGGCCGCGAGGTCGGCGTGGGTCACTCCGATGCCGGTACCGGCGACGGCGTGGGCCAGGAACTCCTCTTCCTCCGCCGAGTGCGGCCGGGCGCGGAAGTCCACGTCGTTGGTGTGCAGGACGAGCCGGGCGAACTTGGCGTAGGCATAGGCGTCCTCGCGGGTCAGCCGGCCACCGGCCAGGACGCCGACGCCGTGGCGGTCCCGGCACTGCGCCAGGCCCCGGGCCGCGAACGCGAGCGCCTCGGTCCAGGATGCCTCGACGAGCTCGCCGGTGGCGTCGTCACGGACCAGCGGCGTGCGGAGCCGGTCGGCGCCGCCGGCGTAGGCAAAGGCGAACCGGCCCTTGTCGCAGTTCCACTCCTCGTTGACGGCCGGGTCGTCGGCGGCGAGCCGCCGCATCACCGTGCCGCGGCGGTGATCTGTCCGCAGCGCGCATCCGTCGGCACAGTGCTCACAGGTGGTCGGGGTCGAGACCAGGTCGAACGGCCGGGCGCGGAAACGGTAGGCCGCGCTGGTGAGCGCCCCCACCGGGCAGATCTGCACGGTGTTACCGGAGAAGTACGACGTGAACGGCTGGCCTTCGGCGACCGCCACCTGCTCGTCCGCACCCCGTTCGAACAGTTCGATGAACGGGTCGCCGGCGATCTGCGCGGAGAACCGGGTACAGCGCGCGCACAGCACGCAGCGCTCCCGGTCGAGCAGAATCTCGGTGGAGATGGCCAGCGGCTTGGGGTAGGTCCGCTTGGTCTCCTTGAACCGGGAGACGGCCTTGCCGTTGGCCATGGCCTGGTTCTGCAGCGGGCACTCACCGCCCTTGTCGCAGACCGGGCAGTCCAGCGGATGGTTGAGCAGCAGGAACTCCAGCGTCCCCGCCTGCGCCTTGGTGGCGACCGGCGAGGTGAGCTGGGTACGCACGACCATGTCGGCCGACACTGCCGCCGTACAGGACGCGACCGGCTTGCGCTGGCCCTCGACCTCGACGATGCACTGCCGGCAGGCGCCGACCGGGTCGAGCAGCGGATGGTCGCAGAAGCGCGGGATCTCGATCCCGAGCAGTTCGGCCGCACGGATGATCAATGTCCCCTTGGGGACGCTGACGGCCTGGTCGTCGATGGTCAGGGTGACGAGATCCGGCGGCGTGGGCACGACCGGAGGTGACGGGGCGCTGCTCGTCGACACGGTTGTCATAGTGATCAGTGAGCTCTCGCGAGGGCGTCCGGCGAACCGGCGACGCTGTCGGATGCGGACCGGGCCGATGCAGGCCCGCCAGCTGCGGACCGGTCAGCTGCGGACCGGTCAGCTGCGGGCCGGAGGAACTCGTCGCGAAAGAACGCGATGCCCGAAACGATCGGCGAGGTCGCACCGTCGGCAAGAGCGCAGAAGGCCCGGCCGAAGATGTTGTCGCAGGCGTCAAGCAGCGTGTCGACGTCGGCGGCGTCGCCGTCGCCCCGCTCGAGGCGGGACAGGATCTGCACCATCCACGGGGTTCCCTCACGGCACGGCGTGCACTTTCCGCACGACTCGTGCGCGTAGAACTGGGTCAGCCGCCGGACGACCTTGAGCATGTCCACGGTCTCATCCATGACCATGATGGCGGCCGTGCCGAGCAGGGAACCAGCCTCGGCGACACCCTCGAAGTCCAGTGGGACGTCGAGATGGTCGGCGGTGAGCATCGGCGTCGACGATCCGCCGGGGGTCCAGGCCTTCAGCCGCAACCCCCCGCGGACGCCCCCGGCCATCTCCAGCAGCTCGGCGAGAGTGGTTCCCATCGGTGCCTCGTACTGGCCCGGACGGGTCACATGCCCGGACAGACTGTAGATCTTCGGCCCCGGTGAACGTTCGCGGCCCATCGACCGGAACCAGGCCACCCCGCGTCGGATGATGTACGGGACGCTGGCGATGGTCTCGACGTTGTTGACCACCGTCGGTGACGCGTACAGCCCGTGTGTCGCCGGGAAGGGCGGGCGCAGCCGGGGCTGACCACGGCGGCCCTCCAGGGAGTCCAGCAGCGCGGTCTCCTCGCCGCAGATGTAGGCACCGGCGCCGGAATGGACGACCAGATCCAGGTTGAACCCGCTGCCGAGGATGTCGGCGCCGAGGTAGCCGGCCTGGTAGGCCTCGGCGACCGCGGCCCGCAGCCGCCGTCCGCAGTGCACCAGTTCCCCGCGCAGGTAGATGAAGGCGTTGTTCGCCCGCACCGCGAAGGAGGCGATGATGATGCCCTCGATCAGCGAGTGCGGGTCTGCGATCATCAACGGGGCGTCCTTGCAGGTACCGGGCTCGCCCTCGTCCGCGTTGATGACCAGATAGTGCGGTTTGCCGTCGCCCTGCGGGATGAAGCCCCACTTCATGCCGGTGGGGAAGCCTGCGCCGCCACGACCCCGCAGACCGGAGTCCTTGATGAGCCCGATGATGGCGTCCGGGCTCGTCTCCAGCGCCTGGCGCAACGCCTGGTAACCGTCGGTGCGTTCGTAGGTGGCGAGCGTCCAGGACTCGGGAGTGTTCCAGCGTCCGGTGAGGACCGGGGTGACCGGCATGGTCAGCTCCCCTTCGTCTGATGGGCGGTCTGCCTGGTGCGGGCCCGCTTGGCGGTGCCGGTCGGGGCGACCGTCGCACCGACGGCAACCGGGTCGGGCGTGCCCGCGGCAACCGGACCCGGCATGTCCACGGCATCCGCGACGAGGAGACCCGCCACAGATGGTTCACCCACGCCCGGCCCGGCCACCGCGCCGGGGCGCGGGTCGGGGAAACCGGCCAGCTGCCGGGACGCCTCGACGAACGTGCACAACGGCGCGCCGCGGGTCGGAGTCGGACGTTCGCCGCGTTGCAGCGCGGCCACGATCTCGACGGCGGAGTCCGCGTCGACCTGGTCGAAGAACTCGTAGTTGACGGTCATCACCGGCGCGTAGTCGCAGGCCGCCAGGCACTCCGCATGCTCCAGAGTGATCGCGCCGTCCGGTGTCGTCTCGTCGTGGCCGACACCGAGATGATGCGAGAGCCGGGCGTAGACGTCCTCGCCGCCGACCAGGGCGCACGACAGGTTCGTGCAGACCGACACCAACCAGTCGCCGACCGGCTTGCGCTTGTACATCGTGTAGAAGGTCGCGACCGCGCTCACCTCGGCCTGGGTGATGGCGAGCTCGGTGGCGCAGAACTCGATCCCCTCGGCCGTGACGCAGCCGTCCTCGGCCTGCACGAGATGCAGCATGGGCAGCAGCGCCGAGCGGGAGCGACCCGGTGGGTACCGGGCGATGATGTCCCGCGCGGCGGCACGGGTCTGTTCGGTCAGTGGCATTACCGGTCAACTCCCCCGAGAACTGGGTCGAGGGACGCCACGCCGACGATCACGTCCGCGACCTGGCCGCCCTCGGTCATCGCCGGGACCGCCTGCAGGTTGACGAAGCTGGGATCCCGGACGTGGACACGGTAGGGCCTGGTGCCGCCGCCGCTGACGACGTGATAGCCCAGCTCGCCGCGGGGTGACTCCACAGCCGTGTACACCTGCCCGGCCGGGACCCGGAAGCCCTCGGTGACCAGCTTGAAGTGGTGGATCAGAGCTTCCATCGAGGTACCCATGATCGTTCGGATGTGATCGAGCGAGTTACCCATCCCGTCGGTGCCGATGGACAGCTGCGCCGGCCAGGCGATCTTCTTGTCTGCGATCATCACCGGACCGGGACGCAGCCGGCCCAGGCACTGTTCGATGATCTTCATCGATTCGCCCATCTCCTCCAGCCGCACGAGGTAGCGGGCGTAGGAGTCGGCCTCCAACAGAATGGGGACGTCGAAGTCGTACGTCTCGTAACCGCAGTACGGCATGGTCTTGCGCAGGTCCCAGGCCAGACCGGCCGCACGCAGCACCGGTCCGGTCACGCCGAGCGCGATACAGCTGGCCGCATCGATGTAGTTGACATCGACCATGCGGCCCTTCCAGATCGGCTGCCCGGACAGCAGAGCGTGGTATTCCTTGATCCGTTTCGGCATGTCGTCGAGGAAGACACGGATATCGCGCTCAACCCCGTCGGGAAGGTCCTGGGCCAGTCCGCCGGGTCGGATGTAGGCGTGGTTCATCCGCAGACCGGTTATCGTCTCCAGGAGGTCCAGGATCTTCTCGCGCTCCCGGAACCCGAAAATCATCCCCGTGGTGGCGCCGATCTCCATCGCTCCGGTGGCGAGCCACACCAGGTGGGAGGCGATCCGCTGGAGTTCCATCACCAGCACCCGGATGACGGTCGCCCGCTCGGGGACCTCCTCGGTGACACCGAGCAGCTTCTCCACCGCCAGGCAGTAGGCCGTCTCGTTGTACAGCGGCGAGAGGTAGTCGGCCCGGGTGAGGAAGGTGACCGCCTGCGTCCAGGTGCGGAACTCGCAGCTCTTCTCGATCCCGGTATGCAGGTAACCGATCACGACCCGGGTCTGGACGACCGTCTCGCCCTCGATCTCCAGGACAAGGCGCAGCACCCCGTGAGTGGATGGATGCTGCGGACCCATGTTGACGGTGAGCCGCTCGGTGTAGTCCTCACCGCCGCCGAGCACCTGCTCCCAGTCACCGCCAGTGACCGTGTATATCCGCCCGTCTGCCGATTCGGTGAAGCCGGCCTCATAGGCGGCCGCGGACGCATCAGCCGCGGGCACATCGGCAGGAACGTCAGCGGGAACATCGTCGACCGGCGGTCCCGCGAACGGGCTGGACCTACTGGACCTGCTGGACGTGCTGGACGTCTCGGAGGCGTGGGTGGTCATAACGAACCTCGTTGGTAAGAACGACACAGACTGGGACGACACAGACTGGGACGACGCAGATAGGGACGGCACGGATAGGGACGGCACGGATTCGAACGGCACAGATGAGGGCCGCATCCGATCATGAGTAGCTCCGCCGCGTGTCGGGTGCCGGTACCTGGGCGCCCTTGTAGTCGACGGGCACGCCACCGAGCGGATAGTCCTTACGCTGTGGGTGACCGGACCAGTCATCCGGCATCATGATCCTGGTAAGGCTGTCGCGGCCGGAGAAGACGATGCCGAAGAAGTCGTAGGTCTCCCGCTCGTGCCAGTCCGCGGTAGGCCAGACACCCATGACGCTCGGGACGGTGGGGTCGTCGTCGGCGAGCGCGACCTCGACGCGGACGCGGCGACGCCAGGTCATCGACAGCAGGTGGTACACGGCGTGCAGCCGCCGGCCGCTCGGATCGTCGGGGTAGTCCACCCCGGAAACCCCGGACAGCAGTTCGAAGCGCAGACCCGGATCATCCCGCAGCGTCTGCGCGACCGCGAGCAGGTAGTCGCGCCGAACGTGCAGGGTCAACTCGCCGCGTTCGACCACCACGCGTTCGAGCGCCTCGCCGAGCTGCGGGAAGGAGCGCTCCAGGGCGTCGTAGACAGCGTCGACGTCAGGGTCACCGAACGGTCGTGCGGTCGAGGCCGGAGCAGAGGGGCTCTCCACGAGGCCGCCGAAACCGGAGGTGTCGCCGGAACCGGACGCACCGAAGGCGTCGCGCCGACGCGGTCCGCCCTTTCCCGAGGGCGCCATAACGTCGCTCATGCCCTGTCCCCGTGCTCCGGTGCAGCCACCGGACGCTTGATCCGACCGAACACCGAACCGGGAGCGATCGCGGCAGGTCGGCGCGTGTCGAGCGACGGTTCGACCGCACCAGCTCCGGTCGGGACCGGGGCGCCGGCGGGAAGGCGGAACCGCTTGCGGTCGTTGACCGACAGTGTGTCGGTTTCCAGCGCCCCAGCCGGCAGGCCGGCCCGCGCGGTTGCCACCTCGATCGGCTTCGGATAGGGCGAGTGGCCGACCGTCGTGTACTCGAGCTTACCCGTCACCGTGCCGGCGAGAATCTTCTCGTGCAGCTTCAGGATCGCGTCCATGAGCATTTCCGGCCGCGGCGGGCAGCCCGGGAGATACATGTCCACCGGGACGATGTGGTCCACACCCTGGACGATGGCGTAGTTGTTGAACATCCCGCCGCTGCTCGCACACACGCCCATCGACAGCACCCACTTGGGTTCGGGCATCTGGTCGTAGATCTGGCGCAGCACCGGAGCCATCTTCTGGCTGACCCGACCCGCAACGATCATAAGGTCGGCCTGGCGCGGGCTGGCCCGGAACACCTCCATACCGAACCGGGCGAGGTCGTAACGACCCGCGCCGGTCGACATCATCTCGATGGCGCAGCATGCCAGGCCGAACGTGGCCGGCCACAGCGAGGACCGCCGTGACCAGTTGGCCATCTTCTCCACGGTCGTGAGCAGCAGGCCACCGGGCAACTTCTCTTCTAGTCCCATTCGAGGCCTCCGCGTCGCCACACGTACGCATAGGCGACGAATACGGTCGCGATGAACAACACCATCTCGACCAGCCCGAAAATCCCCAGGCTCCCGAAGGCGACCGCCCACGGATACAAGAAGATGATCTCGATGTCGAAGACGATGAACAGCATCGCGGTCAGATAGAACTTCACCGGGAAGCGGTGTGGGCCGACCGGCTCGGGCGACGGCTCGATTCCGCACTCGTATGCGTCGAGCTTGGCGCGGTTGTACCTCTTCGGGCCGACCAGCGACCCCATGATCACAGATCCGATCGCGAACGCTGCCGCGATCACTAAAAGTACGAGGATCGGCACGTAGTTCGACAGCATGCCGAGCTCCTCTCTGCAGGTCCGGTGCGGGATGTGGCAGTGGCGGTGTGCCGTTGACGATCAGTTGCAGGCGACCCGGGGTTCGCTGGTCGGATCGCGCCCGGGAGCCTACGCGACGCCCGATCCGGGGGTTGCGGCCGGTTTACCCCGACCCGGCTGGTGATGTCCGGCGGCATTCAGCGGGTGACGTCCAGCGGCATTCAGCGGGCGACGTCCGGCGACGTCCAGCGGGTGACGTCCAGCGGGTGACGTCCGGCGACGCACGTTTGGGCACTCAGGTCGCGGGCGCGACTCTGGTCATCGCGTTGATCAGACGGTCCAGCGCATCACCTCCCCGCGGGTCGGTGAGATTCGCCAGCAGCTTCAGCGTGAAACGCATGAGCGTCGGCCGAGGCAGCCCGTACCGGGTTGCCGTCCGCATCACGGCCGGGTTTCCGATCAACTGGACGAACACCCGACCGAGGGTGTAGTAGCCGCCGTAGCGCTGGCGGAGAAGGTGCGGGTATGCCTGCAGCGCCCGTTCCCGCGACGGCCCGGACGCGCGGGCCATCGCCTGCACGGCCACCTCGGCCGCGAGACGTCCGGACTCCATGGCGTAGGCGATGCCCTCGCCGTTGAAGGGATTGATCGCACCACCCGCGTCCCCGACGAGCATGAGACCGTCGCGATAGTGCGGCGTGCGGTTGAAGGCCATCGGCAGCGCGCCACCGCGGACCGGACCGGTGGCGTTCTCCTCGGTGTAACCCCACTCCGGTGGGAGACCGCCGAGCCAACGCCGGAGTAGGTCCTTGTAGTCGGTGTTCTGGAAGGCGCTGGTGGTGTTCAGCAGCCCGAGGCCGACATTGCTCGTTCCGTCGCCGACACCGAAGATCCAACCGTAGCCGGGAAGCAGCCGGGAGGCCCCCGGTGCGCCCTCCCACAGTTCCAGGTGGGACTCCAGGAAGTCGTCGTGGGTGCGGGGGCTGCGGTAGTACCGGCGCACCGCAACGCCGAGCGGACGATCATCACGGCGGCCGATGCCGAGCGAGAGGGCCATCCGCGCGCTGTTGCCGTCAGCTGCGATCACCAGCGGAGCGCGGAACTCGACCGGTTCGCGGCCACGGCCAGCCTTCGCGTGGACTCCGACAACCCGACCGGTGCGCTCATCGAGCACCGGGCCGGTGACCGCGGTTTCCTCCCGCAGCCGTGCGCCTGCCTTCTCGGCATGCCGGACGAGCAGCTCGTCGAAGTCGAGCCGGGGACGGACCAGGCCGTAGTCCGGCCAGTTCGCGAGCTCGGGCCACGGCAGTTCGAGTCGCACGCGGCCGCCGACGATCCGCAGGCCGCGGTTTCGGACCCACCCGGAGCCCTGCTGGACCGACCCGGAGATCTGGGCACCCCGAGGTACCTCCCGATCGACCCCGGCCGGACCAACCCCGGCCGGACCAACCCCGGCCGGACCAACCCCGGCCGGATCGCTGCTGGTGTCGATACCCATCTCGATCAGGCTGCGAACGGCCCGGGGAGTGAGCCCGTCACCGCAGACCTTCTCCCGCGGGAAGCTCGTCTTCTCCAGCAGGACGACCTCCAGCCCGGTGCGGGCCAGGTGATACGCAGCCGCCGACCCGCCTGGTCCAGCACCGACAACGATGACATCGGCGTGCTCGGCCTCGACCGCTGTCATGATCACGCACCGCTCCGGATCGCCGGGGTATTCCCACTCGCCATACTTCCACCGCTCGTGAACATTTTCACGAGCGCAACGGCGAGTCTAGGCCCTGCGCCCGCGGTTGGCACAGGTGCCGGGATCGCGAACAGGCCCGCGTCGCGTGCAGCGACGAACCGCGGGTCCGAACCCCAGCAAATGGATCACCATGGCCGTAAGGTGAGTGGGGATGATGTACCGGATCAGGGGCTGTGATCCCCGCCCCGAGGCACCCGGGGCGCGACCGGACACTCGACCGGACAGGAGCACGGGATGAGCTTCGAGACCGTCACACTGTCCACGGCGGACGGACCCATGGATGCTGTCGTCGCGCATCCGGCCGACGTGCCCCGCGGCGGTGTCATCGTCGCCCAGGAGGCCTTCGGACTCACCGGGTACATCGCGACCGTGTGCGAGCGTTTCGCCGCCGTCGGCTGGCGTGCCATCGCGCCGGCCTTCTACCACCGGGCGGGGTCACCGGTCTTCGCCTACGACACCGATATCGCCACCATCCGATCGACCACGCAGGCGCTCAACAGCCTTGAGATCCTCGATGACGTCGACGCGAGTATGGAATTGCTCGCCGACGAGGGAACCGCGATCGACCGCATCGCGGTGGTCGGTTTCTGCATGGGCGGGACGGTGGCGACGATTGCCGCCGCGCACCGTCCGCTCGGGGCCGCTGTCAGCTTCTACGGCGGCGGGCTCGTCCAGGGCCGGTTCGGCGAGGCGCCCCTGGTCGAGGTGGCGGCCCGCCTTCAGGCACCGTGGTTGGGCCTTTTCGGCGACCTCGACCAGAGCATCCCGGTGGAACACGTCGAAGCCATGCGATCGGCCACCGGGGACGCCGCCGTACCGACCGAAATCGTCCGCTACCCGGGCGTGGGGCACGCGTTCCACTGCGACGTACGGCCCGCGGCATACAACGCCATCGCCGCCACGGATGCCTGGGCCCGCACGCTGGCCTGGCTGGACGCCCACATCCCAGCCTGATCATCAAGCCTGGCCGCCCGGGGCGCCGAGGTCACCCCGGTACTCCGCGATACCCGCGATACCCGCGATACCCGCGATACCCGCGATACCGGGTCAGGATGGGCGGGTGGCGCGGTGCAGTGCCACGATGCCGCCGGTGAGGTTGCGCCAGCCGACCCGGGTCCAGCCGGCTCCGGCGATGCGCGCGGCCAGGGCCGGCTGGTCCGGCCAGGCGCGGATCGACTCGGCCAGGTAGATGTAGGAGTCCGGACTGCTGCTGACCGCGCGGGCGAGCCCGGGCAGCGCCCGCATCAGGTACTCCAGGTAGACCGTGCGCCACGGCGCCCAGGTGGGCCGGCTGAACTCGCAGACGACCAGGCGTCCGCCCGGCCGGGTCACTCTCGCCAGCTCCGCGAGGCAGCCATCCACATCGACGACGTTGCGCAGGCCGAAGGAGATCGTCACCCGGTCGAAGGAGGCGTCCGCGAACGGCAGCTTCAGGCCGTCCCCGGCGACCAGAGCAACAAGGCCGCCGCCAGCAGTATTGATCTGCTGACCGAGGCGCCGGCGGCCGACCCTGAGCATGCCCAGGGAGAAGTCACAGGCCACGACCGCGGCACCGCGGGCGGCGAACGCCCGCGAGGATGTGGCGGTACCGGCCGCCAGGTCCAACACCCGAAGTCCCGGACGCAGCTCGAGCGCGTCCGCGGTGGCGATACGCCAGGTCCTGTCCCGGCCGGCGGACAGCACCGTGTTGGTCAGATCGTAACGGCGTGCAACACCGTCGAACATGGCCGCGACCTCGTCCGGACGCTTGTCCAGCCCGGGTCGGCCGGCCGAGGTACCGGGCGTCGGCGCGGCGCTGCCGCCTGCCCCGCTCACCGAAACACCGCCGGGGGGCCTGCGGCGGCAACATCCACGGCCAGCTGATCGTCTCCGGCCGCCATGGCGAGCGCGGCCTGTGCCGCCTCCCAGTCGGTGGTGGCGCCGATCGCCGTGAGCCGCGCCCGGGTCGCGGTGTCACACAGCGCTCCGGCCACCCCGGCCTCGTAGAGGTCGCGGGCACGCACGCCCAACGCGGCGGCCACCGCGTGTTCACGTCCGAGATCGGTGTCGAACATGGCCGGGTCGTCGGTGGCCAGCGAGCAGCGGACGCCGGCGGCCATGAGCGCGGGCAGCGGATGCGCGGCGAGCTCGGTCACCGACCGGGTCCGCAGGTTGGACACCGGGCAGACGTCCAGGACGATGTTCCGTTCCGCGAGTTCAACCATGAGATCGGGATCGTCCACGGCGCGGATGCCGTGGCGGATGCGGCGTGCACCCAGCGCATCGACGGCGCCTCTGATCGATTCCGGTCCGGTGGTCTCGCCCGCGTGCGGGACGGCGGCCAGGCCTCCATCGGCGGCGATGGCAAAGGCCCGTGCGTACGGCTCGGGCGGATGACCGACCTCCGGCCCGCCGAGGCCGAGGCCGACGATCCCCAAGTCCCGGAACCGGACCGCCTGGCGCGCCACCTCGCAGGCCGCCTCCGGCGGCAGGATGCGGTCGACGTCCGGGGTCAGGCGCATGTCCAGGCCGAACCGTTCCCGCGCCTCGGCCACGCCGTCGGCGTAGCCGTTGAAGATCTCCTCCCAGGAGATTCCGCGCTGGACCCGGAACCACGGCGAGAAGATCCCCTCGACGTACACGGCGCCGTGCCCGGCCGCCTGCGCCGCGTAGTCGACGACGACCTGGCGGAAGTCCTCGGCGGTGCGCATCACGTGCGTGGTCATGATCCAGATCTCGATGAAGTGGTCGAAGTCCCGGAACCGGTAGAGCTCGGTGAGGCCCTCGACGGTCGTCGCCGGCAGCGGCTCGCCGTTACGCCGCGCCATCGCCAGCAGCGTCTCCGGGCGGACGGTGCCCTCCAGGTGGACGTGCAGTTCGATCTTCGGTCCGGTGCGCACGGTCACCCGGCCAGGCTAGCCGGACGCCTCCCGCACCGGGTCGGCGCATTACCCCCGAGAGATCTCCCGGCTGAACATTCGAGGACGGGCTCTCTGTGCACGCCGTACGGCTTGGCGTGGGCGAGTGGCTAGGAGGCCCGGCCTCGGTGAACTCCCCCGGGTGACCGCATCCCCACCCGTCCGTTCCGGGCGGATGACCGGCCCATAGTCCCTCGGTCGGGGGTTCGAGCCCCACCCGCCCCACTGACCGTGCCTTGGGTAGGTGCCGCATGTGGCCTGACCTGGGCTTTCGGCGGTTCTTATACCCAAATTACCGATCTTTCTAACTTTGACGTTACATCCGTGAGGCTGCTGACCAGCGCGTGTGCTACTGCCGCTGGGTCAGCCTCGGGCGGCCCGTTGCGCGGCTGGCGAGCCGTGTCCGCACCGTGCGCGGGCGGCGTCACGGAACGTTCACCCGGCCGGGTGCTCAGTCCGTTCCTGCGGCGACACGGGAGTCGATCAGTCTCTGTCGGATCTCAGGTGAGGACGGATCCGCCTGCAACGTCGAGGATGATCCCGGTGATCCAGGCCGAGTTGTCGGTGGCGAGGAACAGGGCGGCCCGGGCGACGTCGTTGGGTGTGCCGAGGCGGCGGATGGGGTGCTGGTCGCGGAGGTGGGCTTGGACGGCCGGGGGAATTTCGGTGCTGTTTCGTTCGGTGAGGATGGCCTCGGGTGCGATGCAGTTGATGCGGACTCCGTGCGGGCCGGCCTGGGCGGCTGCGTCCTGGGTGAGCAATCCGACGCCGGCTTTCGCCGTGGCGTAGGCGAGTGGCGAGAACGGGCTGGGTCTGCGCGCCGCCGCGGAGGACATCGTGATGATCGCGCCGGCGCCGCGTGCCTTCATTCCGGGTAGGAAGCACTTGATGGTGAGGAAGGTGGCGGTGAGGTTCCCGTCGACCGCCGCGCGCCAGTCGGCTGGGCTGATGTCCTCCAGGGGCGCGGGCGGTGTTGTGCTGCCGCCGGCGTTCGCGACGAGGATCGTGACCGGGCCCACCTCGTCCTCGACGGTCGTGCGCATCGCTTCGAGGTCGTCGTAGCGGGTGACGTCGCCGGTGACGACGAGAGCCTGGCCGTTCGCGGCGGTGATCGAGGCGTGGACGCGGTCGAGGGCGTCTCGGTCACGGCCGTGGAGGACGACGTGGGCGCCCTCGGCCGCGAAGAGGCGGGCGATCTCGGCGCCGATTCCGCGCGAGCTTCCGGTGACGAGCGCAACCGTGCCCTCAAGGCTGGTCACGGCTTTGTCCGGAGCTCGTCGCCCGTCGAACGTGGGTCCGTTATGCGGAAGGTTGGGTGGTTGGCCGGGTCGGGCAGCGCGTCGAAGGTCCGTTGAACGGTGGGCAGGCGGCCGTACTGGCGTAGGTACTCGGCGATCAGGGGCCGCCGGTCCTCGGTGGGAACCTCGATCGTCTCGATCCGTTCGCTGCGCCGGCGACCGCGCAGTCGGGCATGCCCGGCGGCCCGCAGGTTACGCGACCATTCCGTGTCGCCGTAGGCGGATATGAGGTAACGCTGGCCGCCGTGGTCGAGGACGGCGACCGGAACGGTGCGTTCCCGGCCCGTGACCCGGCCGGGAACCGTCAGCGAATGCACGATCGCGGGTTGGAACAACCGGGCGGCGCGGCCCCCGATGACGCGCGCGGGCCACGGCGGCCGGATGTATGGCTTGTCGGTCATGGTGTTTTCCCCTCGGCTCATGAAGGGTCTGTGGGCAGGCGGCCGGTTCGCGGCGGGTACCGCGGGCTTAGGTGAATGCCGGTCAGGAGCTGGTCCGGCCCGGGGGCGAGGAGGAGCGTCGCCCGGAACTCGGCGTCGAGCGGCTGGCTCTGGTGGTCACCGCGCTGTCGCTGTGTGCCGACGACGACGATCGCGGCGCCGACGCTCCGCGGTGGGACGTCGGGCGTGAAGGAGAACGCGGTGTACCTCAGCCCGGCTGCGAACCGCCCGATCCACTGGCCACGGTCGAGGAGAAATCCGAACGGTCCGACGCCCAAAAAGTCTGGGTGAAGTAGTCCGCTCAACGCGTCGGAATCGCCAGCGAGTTCGGCTCGCACCCACGCGTCGATGCGGCCCTCGATAGCAGGCCGCGCCGTCGGTGAACTCATCATCGTCCCCTTCCAGGAGTCGGAAATGCACCGTTTTCGGGTAGGATTCATCGACCTGTCCAGCCCGATTTGTGGTCGCGCCGGTTCGTTAGGTGGCCCGGCACCCGCGCGGTCCAGGCGGCGAGGGCAGGTCGTCCTCCGTCCCGCCGACGTTGAACAGCAGGCTGGTCAAAGTCTCGGCGACAGCGGCCAACCGGTCGTCGGCGATGCCGCCGCGAAGGCGCCGGTCGAACGCGATCGTCGCGTCGCGGAGCCGGAGGAACGCGGCGTCGCCGGCTTCGGTCAACGTCACGAGGTGCGTCCGACGGCTGTGTGGGTCGCGCTCGCGACGGACGAGTCCCTGTGCCTCCATCGCGTTCAGGTGATGCGTGAGCGTAGCCTCGCGGATGCCGACCGCCGCCGCCAGCTCACGCTGGCTGGCCCGTGCGCGGACCTTCAGGTTCATCAACACCAGCCACATCGGCAACGACCCGTCGGCCGCCGCCAACGCCTCGTCGTAGGCCCGGCTGACGACTCGCGCCGTGCGGGTCAGGTGCAGCCCGATCGGCAACCGTGGCGGATCCACACCTGCAATCTACTCCGCAATGATTAGATGTCAAACCCTTCGACATCTATCCGTCGCTGTCGAGGTGGCCGGCCGGCCGCTTCCGGACCCACCAGCCGGGGCCACCCGCCGCGGCCGGCCCCGGGTAGCGTCCGCCCCGAAAGCAGCCGATTTTCTGCGGTAACGTCACCAGCGACCTGGCCGGACAGACCCGCTGGGCGTGGCCGACTCCGGGTGCTTTTCTGCGATAGCGATGGAAGGGGCGGCCGTGGGCGTGGCGCGGGCGCTCGGGCCGCGTTCGGAGGCGCCGACCGTCGCCGAGGCGGTCGCCGCGTTCCTGTCCACCTTGGATCATCCTGAGACTGCGGGGACCCGGCGGGTCTACGCGTCGACGTTGCGCCAGTTGCGCGAGCGCCTCGGGTCCGCAGTGCTACCAGCGGACTTCCCGGCCCGACCGGCGGTCATCCACCGGGGCATCAGCCGAACGGGTATGTGGGATAACGATCCGGTTCGGATCCGTAACACGAACGGCGACCACGTGGCTATATAGGACGGGTTCCGAATGAACCGAGGGGGTTGTCATGGCGGAAGTGCCGCTGGCGAGGGCGATCACACAGCTGCGGACCGAACTGGCGCAGGCGATGGCCGACGGCGCGGACGAGAGGCTGAAGTTCGCACTCGAGTCGGTCGTCCTCGACCTGCAGGTGGCGATCACGTCCACTGGGAAGTCCGAGGCCAAGGCCGGGCTGTGGAGCGTGCTGACGTTCGGCGCGTCCGCCGACCACACCCGTGGTTCGGTGCACAAGCTCACGCTGACCCTGTCGCCGATGCTCGTCGACGCGCCGCCCGGTCAGAAAGTCCTCGTGGGACGGGACGGAACCGGACTGCCGCCGCTCCCCGAGGATCGGGACCCCGACGAGGGCTGAGAGGTCAGGCCGATGGACACCGAACTGCGCCGCATGGGCGGCCGTCGCGTGGTCGAGGTCGCCGGGGGCGGAGGTTCGGGGTCTGGCTACGCGATCGGGGACGATCTCGTCCTGACTGCCGGGCACGTGGCGGTCGGCCTGACCGAGCCGGCCCGTGAACCGGTCCGCGCCACCGTCCGGCTGCTGGACAAGACGGTCCACGACGCCGAGGTCGTGTGGTACAGCCTTCACGTCGACGCTGCCGTCGTGCGCGTCGCCGACGCGCCGTGGCGGGACGAGCCGGACCGGGACGCGTTGCGCTGGGGCAAGGTCGTCGACGACGGGGTGGCCTGTGTGGCGCGAGGATTCCCGCAGTCCCAGGGAGTGGACACCGAGACCATGCGTGGGCGGATCAGCGCCAGCACGGCCGTGCGGTCGGAGCGGTACGACGTCAACATCGCGGAGCCCCACCTCATCCCGTCTCGGCCGGGTACGTCGTGGTGGCAGGGCATGTCCGGTGCGGCGTTGTTCGGGCTCGGGCGGCAGCTCCTGGGTGTCGTCGTGGCCGACTCCCCGGCGCACGGCGGCCGCCGGCTGGAGGCCGTGCCGGTGACGCGGCTGATGGACGAGGAGGGTTTCCGGCGCGTCGTCGGCGTGCGCGCCGGGGACGTCGAGGACGTCTGGAACCGGAACCTGGTTGAGCTCCACGTGCGGGACTTCCTCGGCCCGCCCTACGAGCCGTTGCCCGCCGGGCACGCGGACTTCCATCTGCTGCAGGCGAAACACGGTGTCGTGCCGTTCATCGGCCGGGACGACGACCTGGACCGGCTGCGTGCCTGGTGCGCGGGTCCGGACCTGTTCAGTGTCGCCGTGGTGAACGGTGACGGCGGCGCCGGCAAGACGCGGCTGGGCGCACAGCTGTGCCGGGAGTTCGGCGACGCGGGCTGGGCGGCGGGGTTCGCGCGCATGTCCGATCTCGACCGCGTGATCCGCGCCGGGACGCATGTCGACGTGACGTGGCCGACCGTGCTGGTGCTCGACTACCCCGACCGGGCGAGCGGCGAGGTATTCGAACTGATCGGCCGGCTGTCCGCCCGGCGGCGCGGCGCGCGGCTGCGGATCATGCTCGTGGACCGGGCGCCGTCGGGGCCGCAGGCCGAGTTCCTCACCTGGCGGCATCGGCTCAACCAGGACACGCTGGGCGAGATCGAGCGCCGCACGCGAGTGGTGGTCCAGTTGGCGGCCGGCGGGCTGGGGCCGGGCGAGCGGCGCAAACATGCGCGGCGGGCGTGGATCGCGTTCGGCGGCGGCGTCGAGGTGTCCACACTGGACCTGAGTGACGACGGGTACCGCAACCCGTTGAAGGTCCACCTCGCGGTCCTGCAGGCGTTGCGCGGCGAGACCCACGCCAGCTCCGACGGGGTCGTGCGGGGGTTCTTCATCCGCGAGTCCGCCCGCTGGGAGGGCAGGCTGCCGGCGCACCACATCGGCGACCTGACCACCAAGCTGGCCCGTCAGGCCGTCGCGCTGGCCACCTTGACCACGCCAACTCCGGACGAGGCCGTGGAGCTGCTCACCTCGTTCCCGCAACTCGCCGACCGGACCGGAGTCGCCGTCGACCGGCGGACCAAGGTGTCCGAATGGCTGGCCGAGCTGTTCCCCGGAGGCCCG
Organism: Protofrankia sp. Cas3; assembly: GCF_963555955.1. Lineage (NCBI taxonomy): Bacteria > Bacillati > Actinomycetota > Actinomycetes > Frankiales > Frankiaceae > Protofrankia > Protofrankia sp. Cas3. The sequence continues at coordinate 9,307 of NZ_CAUVXP010000080.1, read as the reverse complement.
GTCATCGCCGCGCTGGCGCCCGACCTGCTCGCCGAGGAGCTGCTCGCCCGGACCCCGAACCTGGGTCAGCTGGTGCTGTGGGTGCACGACAACGACGCCTGCACCACCACGCACATGGTCACCATGCTCAACACTCTCCGGTTGGCCGCCACCCAGCGCGAGGACGTCCGCGGCGTGCTGACCGGGTTGCTCGCGAGGCGGCTCGCGCCGCTCGTGCAGGCGGCCGTCGCCGATCCCGCCGGCCGGCTTGCCGGCGCGGTCGAAGCGGCCATCGTGCTGTGCGCGGACTTCGACACGTCCGGCGAGATCGCCGAGGCGGCAACGAAACTGGCCGGTCCACGACCGACCACAGTGGACGCTATCGCGCGCATGCACTGCCAGGTCGCCGAGCTGGCCGCAGGCCGCCACTCATCGCCGGAGGCGGCCGCCGCCGCGTGGACCGACCTTGCCGCGTTCCGTTCCGTGCGCGGCGACCACGCCGGCGCGGTCGAGGCAGCCCGCCGGGCCCTGGACGTGTTCCCTCGGAACGGGCCGCCTGACGCGCTCGCGCACGCGATCCACAACGCCGGCACGGCCCTGGCCGTGTCCGGCGACCTGACGGCCGGCCACGAGTTGCTGGCCGAGGCCGTCCAACGCTTCCGGCAGCTCGGCAGGGAGCACCTTCCCGCATTGGTCGACTCGCTGGGCAACCTCACGGCCTGTCTCGCCGACCAGGGGAACCGGGCTCCGGCCGCGGAACAGCTCGCGCTGATGCTGGAGCAGCACGCCCTGCTCGACAGGCCCGACGTCATGACCGAGTTCGTCGCTCCCCTGCGCCATCTGGCCGGGATTCTGCCGCCGGGCACGCCGGCGCCCGATCCCAGCCACTACCGGCCACCCGATGGCACGCATCCTCAATGGTCGCAACGGGATCGTTGGCTGCCCCGGCTGCTGTTGACGGCTCGTCTCGTGGTCGGCTTCGCTGAGCACGCCCCGCGGATGATCACCAGGAGCCGGCTGCCGCTACTGCCGGGGCGGGTCGCGGCGGAGCAGGAGCGGCGGATCGCCAGGGACCACGCGGAGACCCTCCGATGGCTGGGCTTCGTGCTGCGTGACGTCGGCAGGTTCGCCGACGCGATCGCACCCCTGGACGAAAGCGTTGCACTGCTTCGCCAGTACGACCCGGACGACCACGCTTGGCTGGCCGTCCGGTTGGACGCACTCGGCGTCTGCAGTGCCAAGGCCGGCCGAACCGAGGAGGCGATCGGTCATGCCCGTGCGGCGGTCGCCGAGCACCGGGCCGGTGACGACCCCGCCGCCCTGGCACGCTCGCTCGGGAGCCTGGTCTCGTACCTGTACGCGGCCGATCTGCTGTCCGAGGCCGCGGAGGCCCTGCGTGCGGCCATCGAGCTCCACCGTCAGACGGTCGACGAGCCGGCTATGGCGGACGCCCACGCGATGCTCGGAGTCGTGCTCAACCGGATGAGCCAGACCGCGGCCGCCGTCTACCACCTGACCGAGAGCGCGGCGATCCACCGCGCTCTCGCGAAGTCCGATCCCAGTCACGCCGATGGCCTACGCACGACCACGGCGCTGGCGAACCGGCTGAGCCGCCCGACCGACTACGTGGCCGAGGCACGGGAGGACGTCGAACACGCCGCCACCCTCGCGGCCGCCAACCCGGCGCTCCTGCCCCGGCATGTCGCCGCGCTGGACAAGCTGAGCTCGGAACTCGGGGTCGAGGGCCAGTTCGCCGAGGCGCTCGCAGAGGCCGAACGTGCGGTGGAGATGGCGAGACTGCTCCCGGAGGGCAGCGCGGACCGCGCGAAGGCGTTGAGCAGCGCGCTGAGCGGGGTGGCGTCCTGGGCACAGCCCCTCGGCGAGGTCGACCAGGCACTGGCGGCGGCGACGGAGGCCGTGGACCTGCTGGCCGGCTTGTCGGGCCGGGACATCCCGATGCTGCGGGCCGTCGCCCTCGGCACGTTGAGCAGCAGCCTCATCGCGTCGAACCGGCCCCAGAAGGCACTCGACAAGGCCCGTGAGGTCATGGACATCCTCGACGAGGAAGAGGAGTCGGACGAGACCGACTGGATGCGCGGCCTCACACTGCTGGACCTCGGTCAGAGCCACCTTCTGCTCGGCCGGCCCTCTGACGCTGTCGGTCCGCTGGCCGTGTCCCGTGACCTGCTCACACCAGCCGCGACGGATACCCCGGTGGCGCGGGGGCTGCTGGCGCGTAACCTCGCGGTGTCCGGTGAGTGCCTCGCTCAGGTGGGTCGGCCTGACGAGGCCCTGGCGGTTCTCGGTGAGCTGGTCGCGCTACTGCCCGCCGACGACACCATTCCCGGCGCCGGCCTGATCCGTGCGAGCGCCTTCACCGCCATGGCGAACTGCCACATCCTCCTCGGCCGCCCCACCGAGGGCCTCCACCACGCGACAACCGCGCTCAGCTACTTCCACGTCCATCAGCCGACCGACCCGAACAGCCGGGCCTTGCACGCCGCGGCGCACGCCGCGGCGGGCCGGGGCCTCGGCTCGATGGGGCGACAGACTGAGGCTGTGGACATGCACGCCGAGGCCGCGCGAACGTACCTGGATCTCGTGGACTCGTTGCCGATGCTGGCACGAGGCCTTACCCAGACGCTCACAGAACGTGCCGGGTACCTGATCGACCTGCAGCGGTTTCCGGAGGCGTACCAGGACGCGGTCAACGCGATCAGGTGGTGTCCCGACGAGCCGATCACGCGGGACCCGCTCGCGCTGGCGGAAACCTGCGCGGCGCTCGCCCTGCTCGCCGGCGGCGACGTGAATGGCGCGCTCCCGCACTTCACGGCGGCACGGTCACACTACGACGCCCTGGGGCCTCTTCGGCGCGACGAGCCGTACCTGCTGTTCCTCAGAGGATTGACCCAGTGCCTGCTCATGCTCGGCAAGACGGCGGAGGCGGAGCGAGCGGCGTCCAACGGCCTGGCGACGGTGCAGATCCTGGGCGTGCCCGTCGCGAACGTCCTGGTCATGCTCACCCAGGCACGACTCGAGACCGGCGCACCCGGAGCGGTGCAGTCGGCGGCCGAAGCCGTGCGCGTGTTCCGCGAACACGAAGCCGAACCGGGTGTGCCGGCCATGATGGCGAGCGGCCTGTACATCCTCGGGCTGGCCTTGCGCGCCGCCGGCGCCGAGCGGGACGCGGTGGGGCCGTTGCAGGAGTCGGCTACCCGGTTTCGGACCTTGGCCGAACCGGCGCTGCTGCTGGAACACCATGGCACGGAACAGGAGCTCGCCACCTGCCTCGACCTGCTCGGCGACCAGGTCGGTGCGCTCGAACACGCCAGGATCGCCCTGGAGATCATCGCCCCAGCAGCACGGACCGACCCGACGCTGTTCCCGTTGCTGTCCGAGGCGCTGCTGGTGTACGCCACCAGTCTGGTGAACGCCGGTAGACTCGCCGACGCGTTGAGTTGCCTGGACGAGGCAGCCGCCGGGCTGCTCAGCCTGGCTCAGCAGGACCCGCAGGAGCACCTCTCGACCCTGCTCGCCGTGTTCCAGATCCAGGCCCACTGCCTACGCCTCCTGGGCCGACACCAGGAAGCCACACAGGTCGACACCCACGCCGCCTACTGGGGTAGCAATAACGTCATACAAGGGCCGGAGTAGCGAGGCGACCGGTCGTGGGCCTTGCATCTCTTGCGGACGCGCCCGCAACAGTTCGACCTGCACCGATTCAAAGATCTGAGCCGCCCGCGCCAGATACCACCTGGAACACCGTACACACCGCCCGCGCCCTCGACCAGATCCGCGCCGACGGCAGACCCACCGCGGCCGCCGACGTCGCCCGGCTCTCACCCCTCGGGTTCGACCACCTGCGCATGCTCGGCCGGTACAACTTCTCGCTGCCCGACGACACCCGTGACGGCATCTGACGGAACGAGCCGGCACCGGCCGGCACGGGCGACGACTCTGAGGCGGTAGATCATGGCCGCCGGCCAGCATATTCGGCATGAGACGGCTGTCGCCGACACGGTGCATCGGTCTGGGGCGGTAGCTCAACTGGTCAGGGCGGGGGACTCACAATCCTCCGGTCGTGGGTTCGAGCCCCACCTGCCCCACTACGCCGCGTAGTTAGTGTCTGACCTGGTCAAATAGGTTTACCTATCGGTCGCGTCGCTTGGGGATCACCTAAACGAGCAGGTAGGCGGGCCTGTCTCCCGGTTCGTACGGAAAGATGGTCCTCGCCCGACGAGCCTCATGCGGCTGCTGTGGGTGACATCTGGCTCCGCGCGGCGACGTCGAGCAGGTACCAGTTCGCCAGGTCCTTGGTCTCCAGGGAGGGCCCGTCGGTGACTGCGGGGGGCCGGTTGACTGTCCCAGTGGCCGGCGGGAGTTGTGGGCCGTCGATGCTGGCACCAAGCCGGCTGTACGGCTCTCGGCATCACGGAAGGTAGTGACCGTCGTGGTCTGCACGCGGCGAGCGGCGCGGCGACGCCGACGGCCGGCATGAGACCGAGAATTCGGTGGCGGGCGTCGAGTCTCTGTCGGTACCGTGGCCCCAGACCGTGACCGGAGCCCAGGGAGGTGAGTCCCGTGATCGACGCAGCAGTTCCGTCGTGGGTGCTCCCTGGTTCCGTCACGGGGTGTGCGGCTGGATAGCTGCTGGGAGCACCGTCCTTTCTCGTGAGGGGCACGCCCGTGACCGACCTGAACCCGGCTGACCTGTGCCTGGTCTCGCACGCCACGTGGGACGACGAGCATATTCCGCGCGCGGGCGGCCTCGCCCTGTTCGACGCGTTCGCGTCGACGGAGAAGTCGCTGCACGTCAATGCCGGGAAGCACATGGGGCTGCATCGTTTCGAGGCGGCGTCGGCGGTCCGGTTCTTCGAGCGGCACCTGCGGGCGTGACGTGAGCGGCGCCCCGGGCGCAGACCCGGGGCGCCGCCCTCATGGGAGCAGTAGCGCCTCCAAGTCCGCGCGTCCCGACGAACGTGTCCGCGTCCACGAACTCCCTGTGCACCCGCCGTCGTCCTCACGCCCGGCACGTGGTCGCGATTCGAGTACTGCCAGAACGTCCAGCCGCCGGATCCACCGCGAGACCTACAAGGTCGGCCGCGCGCGGCTGGAGAAGGTGCCCTGCGTCCTCCTCTGCGTCGACAGGCCGCGCCAGGAGCTGGCCAAGCGCGGGGTCGAACTGGACGCAGTACGCCAGGGTTGGCTCGACGCCAAGGCGCTGGTCCTCGACAGCGTCGACGGCGACCAGCTCTCGAGCGTGTTCGACGGGGTAGTCATCGTCCCGCTCCCTCAGCACCGGTCACCGTCACGACGATCGCCACCGTCCTTGCCTGCGGATCAGACACCCTTGATCATACCCCAATGGAGGAGGAGGAACGCGTCGTCGACGCCGTCGGCGGTGAGGCAGGCCCCCCAATCGCCGACGAACTGTGGCTTGTCGGCGATTTCGACCCGCCAGAGGTCGCCGACCGAGCGGCCCAGCGTTTGTGGATCTGTCCCGCCAGGTTTCGCGAGCTGAAGTGAACCTTTTCCACGCGCGATGAGGACGGCCGATTTCACCTCGCACCGAAACCCGTCCCCGGCCTTGCTCCAGACGGGGTAGTGCTGGGCAGTCAGGCTGATGGTGATCGGCCGGAAATCACCGTCGACCTTCGGCGCTGCCTTGTACGCGGCCCAGGCCATCGGAAACTCGTGGCGCAGCGAGAAAAGTCGGGTACTGCCGGCGGCCTTGGCCGACTCGATTTTCTCCTTCAGGTCACTGACGGCGGATTTGCCCAACGCTTCGCCGCCCTCGCGGGCGGTATAGGTGATATGCAGCACGACGTCGCTGATCGTGCTGTAGTCGAACTGGGCCGGATCCCCGGACGAAGGGTCGGCGGGCAGCCGGAGCTGCCAGTCGCTGATAACCCCGGAGTTCTCGAACGGCAGGTAGCGCTCGTCGTGGAGGTTCGCGTCGAAAAGCCCGCTGTCATTCTGCGCGCCGCTGGTCACGACCGACCGCAGGCTGCCGTAGTAGTCCGCGAGGCGGGCGTCCTCGGTGCCCTCCTGTGCATAGCCGTGCGCGCCCGGCGCCGGGCTCACTCGGATGGTGCTCCTGACCAGGGTGAGGGTGCAGTTGACGCTCGTGTACGGCCCCACGACGCACGGAATGGACAGCGCGACGTTCCGTATCCGCCGGAAGTAGTGGCTGGGGCCGTCCAGGTTGAACAGGTCCTCGTCAAGCCTGAATGTACAGCGGCCGGTCGCGCGGAGTTCGAGAAGGGCCTCTGGAGCCACCTGGAGCAGGCTGACGTGCTTGGTCAGCTCGTATTCGCGTTGGTTGAGCTGCTGGTAGGCGAGCTCCATCCGCCGGAGGTCGAGCATCAGTCGCTCGCCGGCGAGCAGACCTTCCTTGCCCGCCAGATAATTATATTGAAGGAAGGTCAGGCTGGTGTCACCGAGCTCATGGCCCAGTGCGCGCTCGGCCTGGCGGGCGACGCCGAACGCGGTCTGGAAGCTCTGTGCATAGAGGCCTTTGATCTCGCGCTTCAAATAGCCGTACAGCGCCTTGTTGGCGTTCTTTCCTGTCTTGCTCGCGCCGTCCTCGTTGAGGAAGGTCTCGATCTCCGCCGCCTGCTTCATCTGTTCGCGGTGGTTGCGCAGATCGAGGTCGGCGATGGCCTCGCGGAGCTGGGCGGCCCGGATCTGCTTGAAGATCTGGCTGATTTCGCCCGCCGCCAGGTTGCTCTGGAAGGCCCAGTCCCGCTCGCGCCGGGCGAAGGCGTCGATCCGGGCCGCGCGGCGGGCCTCGAAGTTGAGCCGTTCCGCCACCGCTCGGGCGGCGGAGGCTATCGCGCCGGCCGCGTTACCGACGTTGCTGCCGCCGTAGGAGACCGTTGTGCCCAGGCCCCACGGCTGGACGTGCACGCTCACGCTCGGCACGGCGTGGCCGATGGAGCTGACCAAGCTGATGATGTTGGCGATGTCGGAGGCGAGCTGCCCGCCTTCCAGGAGGAGTCCTTCCCGCACCTCGTTGGAGCTCAGCAGCCGGCCGCCGGCCAGCGCCTGGGCGGCTTTGGCGAAGGCGTCGCGCGCTATGTCGACCTCGATGGTCCGGGTCGGGACGCTGCCCTCCTGCGCGGACAGCTTCATCCGCTCCAGGCCGGCCCGGTCCAGATCGACGAGGGTGGGGACCGCTGCGCTGATCTGGTCCAGAGTCCGGCCGAGCTGGAGCTCGTAGTACACGTATCGCTGCATGGCGATCTGGAGGGAGCCGCGCAGACCCTCCGTGGCTTTGATCGCCTCCTGGGACTGCGCGTACTTCACCTGCTCGGCCAGCTGAAGGATCGCGCCTTCGTGCTTGGCGCGCAGGAGCGCCAGCGCCTCGCCGTCCTCCTTCTCGATGACGGCCAGCAGGTTCGCCGCGAGGGCCTTGACCTCCTGGGCAAGCTCGATCGCGGAACGCAGCAACGGGGCAAACCGGACCAGCGGCAGCGGCTGGTTCACCCCGTTCACGATCGCGGCGACGTCGATGCCGGCCGCGGCCGCCCGCGCGAGCAGGGCCGGGTCGATGGGCGGCTCGAACAGCGCGAGCTGCCGGAACACCCCCTGCGAGTTGAGGCTGTTGCGGATCTTGAACAGTCGGTCGGCGACCGTGTCCCAGTAGCCGAGGAGCTTGTCGTTACGCGGCACGCCGAAGTACAGCGCCTTGCCTAGGCTCCGCGCGGCGGCGACCGCCGGGCTCACCGGGCCGGCCGGGGTGGGCAGCGGGAAGAGGTCATAGGGCGGGTCGGCCTCGACCTCCCGCAGGACGGTCCCGAGCTTGCCCAGGTCCTTCTTCAGGCTGTCGTAGGTCTGGGGCCTCATCGTCCCCTTGGCGGGGACGGCTTGCGGGCGCGGCCCGAGGATCTGTGCCGCCAGCAGGTAGAGCATCAACGCCTCGTCGACGGCCTCACCGGTGTCCTGGGCGAACAGGGAGTCACCCCAGGCGATCAGGTTGTCGAGGTAGGCCATGACGGTCTTGTACATGTAGGCCTGCTGGCGGTAACGCGCGATGACGTGCGGCCGGAACGGCGCGCGCTGCCAGGCGTCGATGCTGTTGGCCGTCTCGGCCCGCAGCTGGGCGTCCGCGCCGGTGGCCAGGTTGACCAGGATGTCCTCGACCCGCTTGACCTCGGTCGTCTGGAACGGGCGCACCTTCCAGAACCGCTCCGGCTCTGGACCGTCGCTGCTGTCGGTCGGGTCGAAGATGTAGTGGAACCAGCGCTGGGCGTCGGCGAAGTGCTGGTTGCGACTCAGCTGTATCGCCATCGCCAGCGGGGCGTGGAAGAACAGCTCCCAGTTGTAGACCGCGTAGGCGCCGCCGCCGCTGAAGTCGAGATCGCGTACCGGGCGGGGGTGCGCGACGAGGTCGGTCGGGCCGTAGCGGTCGACCGCTTCGGCGTACAGGACCGGGCGCGGCTGGCTTCTGACCAGGGTGGCCTGGGTGCCCGCGACGACGGTCACGTCGGTGCCGCCGGCCAGCAGCGCCCCCGTTCCCGCCGGCAGGGTCGCGGTGCTCCCGTTGTAGAGGATCACGGCGGTGTCGGCCGGAAGCTGGACAGCGGCATCGACGGTGAGGAACGCCGGCCACGCGGCCAGCGTGAGCACGCTGCCCGGCGGCGGGGCGGGCGTGAGCCCGTCGGTCAGGGTCACGGCCAGGCCGGCGGGGGCGGACACGCTTGTCGCGGCGGAGGCGTCGACCGACAGCGACGCGGCCAGCTCGACCTGCGTCCCGTCCGGCAGACGCGCCGACGTGGCCGCCGCCAGCAGCAGGCCGGCGCGGGCGGCGACTGTCACCCGCGCCGCCGCCGGGAGCGTCACCTCGACGGTCTCGGGCAGCGACGCGCCGTCCGGGGCGTAGTCGGTGTCGGCGGCCTGCAGGCTGGCCAGGCCGAGCTGCCGAAAGCGGTCCTCCAGAACCTGGACGTAGTCGTGATAGTGGGTCTGGACGCGGTAGGCGACGTCCCGCTGCTGGACGATGAAGTGCTTGAGTTCCTTCGTCTCCCGGTAGCGGGTCCCGGTGAAATAGATCTCCTGGTCCAGTAGCCCGTGCAGCATCGGCACCGTCGGGTTCCGCATGGTCTCCTCCTCAGCCGATCTGTCCGGATGCGCCGTCCGAGCCGAGCCCGATGGCCGGCGTGAGCGCGGCCAGGTTCTGGCGCAGGGCGGCGTTCAGGCCCGCGCCGCCGACGAGGCTCAGCCCGGTGGCGAGCTCCTGGCGGCCCTTCCCGGCCGCCAGTGCCCAGCCGGGCACGACGAGCGCCGCGTCGGTCGCGATGCCGCTGCCGGCGCTCACCCGCACCGT
>NZ_CAUVXP010000079.1:1055-27138 GCF_963555955.1 Protofrankia sp. Cas3 | reverse complement strand
GGTTGTGCCAGGACTCGCCCATCGACAGGAAGGCGAGCGGCCAGACGTTGCCGGAGTGGTCCCGTGACTTGTACGGGTGCTTGCCGACCACGTGACAGATGCTGTTCGTCGACCACGTCACATGGTGCAGCAGGGCCACCCGGACCAGGCTCGCCCAGAAGAATGCCTGCAGCGCGGCTTCGAAGGAGCCGCCCCAGAGCCCTCCGATGAGCGCGGGCGCGGCGAGGCTCACCGCCGCGCAGACCGCGAACATATGGCTGACCCGGACCATGTCGGCGTCAGCGAGCAGGTCCGGAGCGTACCGGCGCTGGTCGGTCTGCTCGACGTCGAACAGCCACCCGACGTGGGCATGCCACAGACCCTTGGCCACCGCGCGGGTGCCGGTGCCGTACCGCCACGGCGAGTGCGGGTCGCCGTCCTTGTCGCTGAAGGCGTGGTGGCGCCGGTGGTCGGCAACCCAGCGGATCACCGGACCCTCGATCGCCATGTTGCCGGCGACGGCGAGTGCGACGCGTACGGGCCTGGCGGCCTTGAATCCGCGGTGGGTGAAGTACCGGTGGAAACCGACGGTCACGCCGTGGCCAGTGATCATATACATGACCGCGGCCAGGACCACATCTCGCCAGCTGATCCACCGATCCCACAGCAGGGGGATCGCCGCGGCCAGCGCGGTGAGCGGAAGGGCGATGATCGTCGCCAGGATGACCTGCTCGCTTCGAGCTTTGACCGATGACTGCGGCACGACCGTGTGGCGAAGCGGAGCGGTCACGCCGGCCGCGACACCCGTCGCGTTCACCGTGTCTGTTGCAGTCATGACATAGTCCCGTTCGTCGGTCCCGTTCGTCGGTCACGGTCGGTGGTCGCGGTTGGTGGTCGCGTCCACGGCCACGACGACTTCCGTTAAGTCACGGTAGCTCGTTGCGGCAACGCATGGTGCCCGCTGCGGGGAACATCCACGAAAACAATCCGTGCGGCCGGTCCAGCCGGCATGATCGGGTAATTTTTGATGAGAGGCCTTGGGGATGGTAGACTGCCTTCGATTTTCCCTCGATCCGCCGTGGTGTAATCGGCAGCACAGAAGATTTTGGTTCTTCTAGTCCACGTTCGAGTCGTGGCGGCGGAGCGCGAGGTTTCGACCGGCCGAGGCATCGGTGCGGCCCGGACGGTTTATCCGCGTTGCGTCACGTGCCGTCGTGGAAATTGTGCACGTCACCGCGGAGGCGCACCCAGGAGGCGCGCCCGGGAGTCGTTAGCGGCGACCCGTTGAGAGGCGACTTGTTGTCGGTGCGTCGTAACCGGCGGGTCGGTAACCGGCGGGTTCGTAACCCGGTAGACTCGGCATACACTGACGTTGATGTCCGCGATCACGGGAGCTCGTGTGACCCAACCACGTCCGGCGGCGGTTGTCGTCCTCGCGGCAGGCGAGGGTAAACGGATGCGTTCAACCATCCCCAAAGTGCTGCACCGTATCGCGGGTCGATCCCTCCTTGACCATGTTCTTGCCGCTGTGGCGCCGCTCGGTGCACAGCGACAGCTCGTGGTGGTCGGGCATGCCCGGGAGCGGGTGATCGCGGCGATCGCCGGACGCGCTCCGGAGGTGTCGCCGGTCGTGCAGGACACCCAGGGCGGCACGGGACACGCGGTTCGGGTCGCATTGCAGGCGACTGTGGGCATCGGGCCGGACGAGCTGGTGGTCGTGGTCCCCGGGGACGCCCCGCTGTTGACCGGCGCGACCATGTCGGCGCTGGTGGCGGCCCATATCCGGGCAGCCGCGGCGGCGACCGTGCTGACCGCCGAGGTTTCCGATCCGTCCGGGTACGGTCGGGTGATTCGTGGGTCCTCAGGTGAAGTCCGGGCGATTGTCGAGCAGTCGGACGCCGACCGCGTCACCGCGGCCATTCGTGAGATCAATACCGGGGTATACGTCTTTACGGCCGGTCCGTTGATCGAGGCGTTGACATCTTTGACGACCGACAATGCCCAGGGTGAAGAATACCTGACCGACGTCGTCGGCGCGCTTTTCGCGCATCGCCACGCCGTAGCCGCGTATCCGCTCGACGATCCGGGCGAGGCGTTGGGTGTGAACGACCGGATCCAGCTCGCCGCGGCCGGGATCGTCATACGGGACAGGATCGTGACCGCGGTGATGCGGGCGGGCACCACCGTACTGGATCCCTCCACCACCTGGATCGACGTCGACGTCACCGTCGAGGCGGACACGACACTGCTGCCGAACACGTTCCTGCACGGGCGCACCCGGGTGGCCGTCGCAGCCGTGATCGGTCCCGACTGCACCCTCACCGACACGGTGGTCGGGGCCGGTGCCACGGTCAGCCGCACCACCGCGGCCGATTCGGTGATCGGACCGGACTGCGTGGTCGGTCCTTACACGCATCTGCGCCCGGGAACACACATCGGATGCGGGGTCAAGCTCGGTGCCTTTGTGGAGACCAAGGCGGCCCAGATCGCCGACGGCGCGAAAGTACCCCACCTGGCCTACGTCGGCGATGCGGTGATCGGTGAGCGTAGCAACATCGGTTGTGGGACGATCTTTGCGAACTATGACGGCATCGCCAAGCATCGCACCGTGATCGGTGCGGATGTCAAGATCGGCAGTGACACCGTGCTGGTTGCGCCAGTCCAGGTGGGGGACGGCGCGTACACAGGTGCTGGTTCGATCATCACTGAGGATGTGGTGTCGGGAGCGCTCGCGGTCCGGGAGGGCCGGCAGCGGACGATCGAGGGATGGGTGCAACGGCGTCGTCCCGGCACGGCGGCGGCTCGGGCCGCCTCCTCTGCATCCTCCCGCGCGTCAACGGGCTCCCGCGCGTCAACGGGCGATGGGGTTGGCGCCGATGGTCCGGTACCCACTGCCGACGGTCCGACTGCCGCCGCCGTCACCATCGCTGGCAGCGCCGGCGGCGGGCGCCGATCGTAGACACCTGTCGTAGCGATGAGGACCGAGCGCTCGTAATCGAATGGACCAGGTTGGAGATTCCTGATGGCCTACCAGACTGAGAACCGGCGCAACCTGATGCTTTTCGGCGGTCGCGCGCATCCTGAACTGGTAGCCGAGGTGGCCACCGCACTTGACGTTGCGCCGGTGCCCACGAGCGCCTACGAGTTCTCCAATGGAGAGATCTTCGTTCGGTTCGAGGAGTCGGTTCGCGGGTGTGACGCATTCGTGCTGCAGTGTCACGCCGCGCCGGTGAACACGTGGTTGATGGAACAGCTCATCATGGTGGATGCGCTCAAGCGTGCGAACGCCAAACGCATCACCGTGGTGGCGCCGTTCTATCCCTACGCTCGGCAGGACAAGAAGCACCGCGGCCGGGAGCCGATCTCGGCCCGGCTGATCGCGGATCTGTTCAAGACCGCCGGTGCGCACCGGCTGATGTCGGTGGATCTCCACACCGCCCAGATCCAGGGGTTCTTCGACGGACCGGTTGACCACCTGTTCGCGTTGCCGCTGCTCACCGACTACATCGAGAGCAAGCTCGATACATCCGTCGTCACGGTGGTGGCCCCCGACGCCGGCCGGGTCCGCGTCGCCGAGCGTTGGACCGATCGGCTCGGCTGTCCGCTGGCGATCATCCACAAGCGACGTGACCCGGATGTGCCGAACCAGGTCAAGATGTTCGACGTGGTCGGAGAGGTCAGGGGTCGGACCTGCGTCATCGTCGATGACATGATCGATACCGCCGGCACCGTCACCAAGGCGGCGGAGGCCCTGGCGGAGCACGGCGCGACCGAGGTGATCGCCGCGGCGACCCACGGCGTGCTTTCCGGCCCCGCCGTCGACCGGCTGAAGAACTCCGACATCAGCGAGGTTGTGCTGACCAACACGTTGCCGCTACGCAGCGAGGCCAGGATCGACAAGATCACAGAACTGTCGATCGCGCCGCTGTTGGCCGCTGCGATCAGGGCGGTCTTCGAGGACGGGTCGGTGACCGAGCTCTTCGGCGGCGACGCATGACCGCCGGGGCGGGAGGGACGGCCCGGCGATGAGCGGGTTGTCCGTCCTGTCCGGCGGCTTTATCGGTGCTCTTTTCGCGGCGGCGACGGCCGCATGGGTCGCGGTGACGCGGACGTTCGGCAGGTGGCCGCGACCAACCAGAGTCGTGATCTTCTTTCTGGCGATCATGCTCACGATCGCGGCGGCGGCTGATGTGGTCAATGCGTACTTCAGCTATCTCCCCCGGCTCGGAGATGTGGTGGGAGCGGCCACCGAGGGTGGCTCTGATGTCCGCCTGAGGACCGCGGATCTGCGTCCGTCAGCGACATCAGCTGCCCTGCGTTCGCATCCGCACGGGGCGGTTCTGGCGCTTCCCGTCCCTGACAGGGACAGCGGCTTCGGGGCGACGACCGCACTGGTCTATCTGCCACCCCAGTACTTCGACCGGCCGCAATCGCATTTTCCGGTGCTTTACCTCATCCATGGATCACCCGGTATCCCGGCTGACTGGCTGCGCGGCGGGCAGGCAGCCGATGCCGGTGACCGGGTCGCGTCCGCCGGCCATCCGGTGATCATAGTGATGCCGCGCATGAGCCACGGATGGCTTGACGACCCCGAGTGCGTGGACGGAGTCGGCGAGCACGTCGAGACCCATCTGTTGCGCGACGTCATACCGACGGTCGAATCGACCCTGCGGGTCGAGCCCGGCTGGACCAACCGTGGCATCGCCGGAATGTCGGCGGGTGGTTACTGCGCGCTCAACATCGGCCTGCGGAACAGGTCCGTGTTCGGGTCGATCATAGACATGTCCGGGCTGACCCGCCCGACCCATGCAGGCGGTCTGCGGTCGTTGTTCGGTGCGGGTCCCCAGGCGCAGGCTGCTGAGATCGCGAACAGCCCGGATCTCTATGTCGGTGGCCTCGGTCCGGGCCCCCGGCCGCAGATCTGGCTCGATGTGGGACGTCACGACCACACGGTCGCGATCGCCATCTATCACATGCATGATCTCCTCGACGCCAATGGCTACCCGGTGCAGTTGCACGTGCGGTCGGGAGTACACACGTTCACCGTCTGGCGGCCGGCGTTTCGAGACGCGCTCTCCTGGTTCGCCGACGACGTCGCCCGGGTGTCCGCAGCGTAGGTATACCGGCACGGGTATCGCAGGAATATCGGCAACCGGGGCCCGCCGGACCGGATCTGTGGTGGGCTGGGCGCCGTGTTCGTCGTCCGTACGGTAGGCCTTTTCGTGCTGGCGGCAGTCGCCGAGATCGGCGGGGCGTGGCTGGTGTGGCAGGGGATCCGCGAGCACAGAGGGGCGGTGTTCGTCGGTGGCGGGTTGATCTCACTGTGTGTCTACGGATTTGTCGCGACCCTCCAGCCTGATCCGAACTTCGGGCGGGTGCTGGCGGCCTATGGCGGTGTGTTCGTCGCCGGATCACTTGCCTGGGGTGTTGTCGCGGACGGGTATCGTCCGGATCGTTACGACATCCTTGGCGCGTCGGTATGCCTGTTCGGTGTGGGATTTATCATGTTTGGACACCGTAAGTGATTGTCGTCATCGGTGATTGACACTGTCAGTGATCGCAGGGCCGGTACCGACGCCGACGGGCCCGGCCCCCCGCAGGAAGCGGGCCGGGTTGCCGACCCAGACCTCCGAGCCGGGCACATCGGCCAGTACGACCGCGCCCATGCCCACCGTGGACCACGGACCGACCGAGAGGTTCTCCCGGACGAGCGCGCCCGCACCGATGTACGCACCCGTCCCCACGCGTACGCCGCCGGCCAGTGAGACCGACGCGCAGATCGTCGCGAAGTCGTCCAGGACGTCGTCATGGGTGAACACCGAATTCGGCATCACCGCGACGTGATTACCGATGGTGACAGACGTGGTCAGGACGACACCACCCAGCAGGATTGATCCATGACCAACCGTGCATGACGGTGGCACGTGGACCGCGGGGTGGACAACGGTGGCGAAGCGCTCCGCGCCGATCCCGTCCGCGGCGAGCCGGGTGGCGAGCCTGGCCCGCACCGAACCGGAACCCGGGCACAGCACCACCGCCGCGTCCGACATACCGGTGATGACATCCGTGCCGCCGATGACAGCTACGCCGTCGAGCACGCTGCCCCACCGGGTCGGGTTGTCGTCCGTGAAGCCGATCAGTCGATGGCTGCCCGCGGCCTGAACGGCCTGTGCGGTCTCGCGGGCAAGCCCGCCGGCTCCGACCAGCAGCAGGGGTTGGCGCGCGCGCTCTGTCACATGAACTGTTATAGCTCGTCGCGATGAGCGGCCGGCTCGCCGGAGGGCGGGTCCGCCCCGCCGCGTTCCGTCCGGTACTGTGAAGGACCGCGTTGTGCCGACAGGCGTTTCCGCTCGTTTCGCGCCGCGCCGCTGTTTCCCCAGGCTGTAGGAGGATGAGTACCGCCATGTCCGAGGTCCGCATTGCCGCGGAGCCGCGTACCGAGTTCGGCAAGGGCGGGGCTCGTCGTACCCGCAAGGCCGGCAAGGTCCCGGCCGTTCTGTACGGTCACGGTCAACCGCCCCGCCATATCTCGCTGCAGGCTCACGAACTTCTGCACGCGTTCAAAACCGATGCCGGCACCAACGTGCTGCTCCGGCTGGAACTGTCCGACGGCACCCAGCTCGCCCTGCCCAAGGATGTCCAGCGACATCCGATCAAGGGTAGTTTCGAACACGTCGATCTTGTCATCATCCGCACCGGTGAGCGGGTCACGGTGGAGATCCCGGTCGTGCTGGTCGGGGACGCCCACAGCGACACCCTCGTCGACCAGCAGCTGACCACGGTCTCGGTGCAGGCCGACGCGACCAACATCCCCGGGTCGATCGAGGTTGACATCGCCGGCCTCGAACCCGGCGCGAACATCAACGCCGGTCAGCTCGCCCTGCCGGCCGGCTCCATCCTGGACACCGACGCCGGGCAGGTTGTCGTCCAGGCGCTCGCGAAACTGACCGTGGCCCAGATGGACGCCGAGCTCGCCGGGACCGAGCAGGCAACCGGTGGCACCGCGACAACCGCTGCGGCGGGCGAGAAGACCGACGCTTAGGCGCCCGGCAACAGGGGCACGGCATCATGACCGGGTTGCAAGCCGACGGCGCGGTCACCGGGCCGTGGCTGGTTGTGGGGCTGGGCAATCCAGGCCCGGCATATGCCGGTAACCGGCACAATATCGGATTCATGGTCCTCGACCTGCTTGCCGAGCGGGTCGAGGGCCGTTTCCGAACCCACCGGGGACGAGCCGACGTCGTGGAGACGCGGCTCGCTGGCGCACGGGCGGTGCTCGCCAAGCCACATTCGTTCATGAACACCTCGGGTGGCCCGGTGGTGGCTCTGCGCGCGTTCTTCAAGGCCGAGGTGGGACGAATTCTCGTCGTCCACGATGAACTGGACATTCCCTTCGGGGCTGTCCGGCTCAAGCTCGGCGGTGGCGACAACGGACACAACGGGCTACGATCGATCACTACATCGGTGGGCTCACGTGACTACCTCAGAGTCCGGGTCGGCATCGGGCGCCCGCCCGGCCGGATGGACCCGGCTGACTTCGTCCTGCGGGACTTTTCGGCGGTCGAACGCAAGGAGCTTGCCCTCGTCGTGGACACTGCGGCGGACGCAGTCGAACAGATCGTCACCGAAGGGCTGGCCGCGGCCCAGAACCGCATTCATCCACTGGCCCGGTAGCGGGCCAAAGGGCGCGCGACGATCGTCAGATCGCGCGCCCGCAGGCCGCAGTCCCTGGAGCACCAGCCCGCTGGTGGCTGGTGGCGCTGGCCGGCCGTGGTCAGCGGGAGATGCCGGTCTGCACGAAGGCCGGTGACCACGCCTGCGCCACCAGGACCGCAGGGGTGCCGGAGCCGTCCGCGGGCACTCGCCATACATCGTTGATCACGCTGTCCTGATCCGACGTCCTGGGCAGGCCGTAGGTAACGGTGTTCTGGTCCAACCAGGCGGCCTGGTCGTCGACACTGCGGGTCTCGGCGAGCGGCGTCTCGCGCATGGTCGCGAGGTCCAGCACGGTAAGCCGCCACTGCACGAGCGTGCCCTGGGCACGTTTCTTGAAGGCGATCCTGGTTCCATCCGGTGACAGGGACGGGCACTCGACGTTGGTCGTCAGGGTACGCAGTGTCCGCCCCCTGACGCTGCCGACCACGAGATAGGTCTGGCCACCGGTGGCCAGCGTCGCGTAGAGGCGGTCGTCGTCGCGGTCGAAGGTCACTCCCCAGAAGTTCGCGTCGGTGGGGTGGAGCTCTTTGCCGTCCCTGGTGACGGAGAACGACTCGAGGTTACCGATCTCTCGTCCGGCGGAGACGTCGTAGAGCGTGGTGGCGGTTGAGAAGCCGCCCGTGGCGTAGGAGTGGCCTGACACGAACGTGGTTACCGCAGCCAACCGGCCGTCGGGCGACAGCCGGGCCCGGCTCGGGATGCCCACGATGTTGAAGCCGTGCTGCACCTGCATCTTCGCGTCGAACGTGAACGCCTTGTAATTGGTGTAGATGCCCGGGCTCGCGGCCAGACACAACCCCACCGTGGCGACCATGTCGACCCGGTCGCACTGCAGGCTTGTGACGACATGCGGACCGCCCAGGTCGTCGAGTTTCGCCACGGACACCTCGCCGTAGGTGGGTCCCCGTTCGCTACTGCGGAAGACGACCACCGGGGTGGCCAGGACCGAGCTCAGGTCGGCCGGGCGCAGGCTGGCGTCCTGGGCCGCCACCGGGGATGAACGGCGGGAGACGGTGATGCCGTAGGCGAGCGTCGCCGCCACGGTGCACAGCACGACCGCCGCGAACACCGCGTGGCGGCGCCGTCGGTTGCGCCGTGGCGTCGTCGGTTCGGCTGGTGATCTGGTGGTGGCAGTCACGTCGTCCTCCGCAGGGCTGACCATGCAATGGCAAGCGTGACGGCGAGGAGCACGGCCGCCGCCGTCAACGCGGTTTCCACGCCCGCGATCGTCCACAGCGCGCCGAAGAGGGACGAGGCCACGAGCTGACCGAGCGACACGCCGGTCTGGACCAGCGCGAGGCCGGTGGTACGGGCGCCGGCGGGTAGCGCGGCACTGGTGAGTGCGGACAGGACGCCGTCGGTCGCGGCGTAGTACAGGCCGAGGAAACCCAGGCAGCACAGTAACGCGGTCATTCCCCGTACCGGCGAGAGGAGCGTGGCGTAGACGCCCAGCAGGGCCCCGAAACCGCCGAGAAACACCCGGGCCCGTCCGATCCGGTCCGCCAGCCGACCGAGCGGAACCGAGGCGAGCAGGTACGTGCCGGATGTTCCGGCCGCGAGCAGGGGGAACATCGCCGGCGTGATCTCCAGCGTCTGCTGGAGGCGAAGGTAGATGAACGCGTCGCCGATGGTTGCCAGCGCCGGCGCGCAGCCGGCCACCAGGATCCGGCGCAGCCTGCGGTCGGTCACAGCCGTCGCGATGGCACGGGATGTCATCTTCGGTGGCACTGCTGGTAGCACTGCTGGTAGCACTGCTGGTAGCACTGCTGGTAGCACTGCTGGTGACATCGTTGGTGACGGTCGGGGTGAGGGCGCCGAAGCCGGGCGCCGGTCGACGAATGACAGCAGGACGGCCACGCCGATCACACCCACGCACGCGCTGACCGCAAAGACGAGGTGGTAGCCCCCGGGAACGGTTGACAGCACGGCGAATGCCGCCACCGGGCCGAGCATCGCGCCGAAGGTGTCCATGGCCCGGTGCACTCCGAAGGCAAGTCCAAGGTCACCATCGGTGGCGGCCAGTGACAACAGCGCGTCCCGCGGTGCGGTGCGGATGCCCTTACCCACCCGGTCGGCCACGATCGAACCGGAGACGACCGTGGCCGAGCCGCCGGGCACGAGCAGAGCGAGCCGGGACAGCACCGACAGCGCGTAGCCCGCCGCGGCGATGTCACGGTGTCGTTCGAGGCGGTCCGAAGCCACGCCCCCCGCCAGCCGGACCACCGCGGTAACACCCTGGTAGAGGCCATTGACGACACCGACCTGTAACGGACTGAAGCCGAGAGAAAGCACGAGGTACAGCGGCAGGACCGCGGTGACCATCTCGGTGGACAGGTCGGTGAGCAGGCTGGTCATGCCGAGCATGAACACGACCGGGCCGACGGCCAGGCCCACCCGTCCGCGGCGCGACCGGGCCTGATCGGGCGTGGTGCCCGGTGTGCGGGGCGGTGGACCGTCACGCAGCGTTGAGTACAAAGGCTCTTCCCCCTCCGGCCAAGCCGAAGAACCAACTGTCAGTGTTCGCCACAATATTATGGTGGAAGTCTTGACAAGTTTATGATCCGGTGTTGGTCGGATGTCAGGCTGTGCGCCGGCAATGGGTTGATTTTCTGATTACCGCCACAACATGTCGCCTCGGCCTGGATATGCAGGGCTATATAGGATAATTTTTCGTGGTCGGGCTCCGGTAGGGGGGTGGCTCGGCGTCCAGGAGGGGGCTGCCCCATCCGGAGGTTGGCACGGTGTGGCGGTGATACCGCGGCAGGCGGGCCACGTCCGGGGGGCTGAGGGTCGAGCATGCCATGCCGATACATCACCGAATGTCGGGCTTCGTCATCCTGGAGGGTAGTGCGCGATCCGCTGACGTTCTTCCGGGGGCGTCTGGGCAGGTAGGAGTCCGGCAGGTGAGCATTTCAAGCCGTGAGGACCCGTTGTCCTCGTTACTGACCGTGCGAAGAGGCGGGGGGTACCGTCAGCTCGTCTCGCCACTGAGCTCACGACTGATCGTTCTGTCGGTAGCGGTCGCGATGCTGATGGCCCTCTCCGTACCGCTGGCATCCCGCGCTCATGCGGCCGACCCGTGCGGTCCTCCGGTCGTCAACCCGATCGCCTGTGAGAACACCAAGACCGGTTCACCGCAGTCGGAGTGGGACACCACCGGCACCGGTGACGACACCATTCAGGGATTCAGCACCGACATCAGCGTGAACGCCGGCAGCACGGTGCATTTCAAGATCAAAACGAGTGCCAGTGCCTACCGGATCGACATCTATCGCCTTGGTTGGTACGGGGGTGACGGAGCCAGGAAGATGGCCACCGTCAACCACAGCGGCGTACAGAGCCAGCCCGCCTGCCTCTTCTACACCGCCACCAACCTCACCGACTGCGGCAACTGGGCGGAGTCGACATCCTGGGCGGTGCCCGGCAGCGCGGTCTCCGGCGTCTACGCGGC
Organism: Protofrankia sp. Cas3; assembly: GCF_963555955.1. Classification (NCBI taxonomy): domain Bacteria; kingdom Bacillati; phylum Actinomycetota; class Actinomycetes; order Frankiales; family Frankiaceae; genus Protofrankia; species Protofrankia sp. Cas3. The sequence continues at coordinate 15,992 of NZ_CAUVXP010000079.1, read as the reverse complement.
CAAGCTGACCCGTACCGACACCAACGCGAACAGTCACATCGTTTTCGTGGTGCGAAATGACACGAGCCACTCGGACGTGCTGTACCAGACGTCTGACACCACCTGGCAGGCGTACAACTCCTTCGGTGGAGCGAGTCTCTACCCGGGGCCGATCGGACGCGCCTACAAGGTCAGCTACAACCGCCCGTTCACGACCCGTGGCGACGTGCCGGACGGACGCGACTTCGTCTTCGCCAACGAGTATCCGATGATTCGCTTTCTTGAGCGCAACGGCTATGACGTCTCCTACGCCAGCGGTGTCGACACCGATCGGTACGGCAGTCTGCTGACCAACCACAAGACGTTTCTCTCGGTCGGTCATGACGAGTACTGGTCAGGCCAGCAGCGGGCGAATGTCGAGGCGGCCCGGGACGCCGGTGTGAACCTGGCGTTCTTCAGCGGCAACGAGGTCTACTGGAAGACGCGCTGGGAGCCGAGCACGGAGGGGTCCAGCACCCCGTACCGGACGATGGTCACCTACAAGGAGACCTATCTCGACGTGGTGGACCCCCAGGACCCGCCGATATGGACCGGCACCTGGCGTGACCCGCGCAAGAGCCCGCCGGCCGACGGCGGCCGTCCGGAGAACGCGTTGACCGGCACCGGCTACATGGCCAACAACAGCGACCTGACCATCATGGTCCCGGCCGCCGACGGCAAGATGCGTTTCTGGCGCAACACATCCATCGCCAGCCTGGCGCCCGGTGCGTCCGCGGCTCTGTCCCAGCACTCGATCGGGTACGAGTCCGATGAGGATCTCGACAACGGTTCCCGCCCGGCCGGTCTGGTGCAGCTGTCGACGACCACCGGCGCGGTCAGCCAGTACCTGCAGGACTACGGGACCACAGTCGCGCCGGGTACGACCACGCACCACCTGACGCTCTATCGCGCCGCGAGCGGCGCGCTCGTGTTCGGCGCGGGCACGATCCAGTTCCCCTGGGGCCTGGACGGCGTCCACGACGGCACGACGACGGCCGTCAACGCCAGCATGCAGCAGGCGACCGTGAACCTGCTGGCGGACATGGGCGCGCAGCCGGCGACGCTGATGGCGGGCATGATCGCGGCCACCGCGTCCACGGACCACACACCGCCGTCGATCAGCATCACGTCGCCGACCGCCGGCGCGACCGTCACCAACGGCAGTCAGCTGACCGTGACCGGCACCGCGGCTGACAGCGCAGGCGCCGTCGGCGGGGTCGAGGTCTCCATCGACGGTGGTACCAGCTGGCACCCGGCGACCGGCCGCGGGAGCTGGACCTACACCGGGACCGTCCACGGCCTCGGTGCGGTCACGGTCAAGGCCCGTGCAGCCGATGACAGCGCCAACATCTCCGCGCCAGTGACCGTTTCGGTCAATGTCACCTGCCCATGTGTGGTCTTCGGTTCCGCCGCGACGCCGAAGACCCCGGCGGTCACCGACACCAGCGCCCTGGAACTCGGCGTTCGTTTCACCGCTGACGTCGACGGCTGGGTCACCGGAGTTCGGTTCTACAAGGGCAGCGGTAACACCGGTACGCACACCGGCACGCTGTGGTCGGCCGCCGGCACCCAGCTGGCAACCGCCACCTTCACCGGCGAGAGCGCGTCCGGCTGGCAGCAGGTCAGCTTCGCACAGCCGGTACAGGTCACCAAGAACACCGCGTATGTCGCCTCCTACTGGGCGCCCGCCGGGCACTACGCGGCGGACGCGGGCTTCTTCGAGGTGAACGCGGCCGACGCGGTGCCGCTGCACGCGACCAAGGACTCCGCAACGGCCCCCAACGGTGTGTACCGCGCGGGTGGCACCGGGTTCCCGACCAGCACCTACGGTTCCACCAACTACTGGGTGGACCCGGTGTTCACCGATGTCGCTCCACCTGATGTCAGCCCACCGTTGGTGACGAGCCAGACGCCGCTGCCCGCGTCGTCCAGCGTGGCGCCGACAGTGACCCCGACAGCGGTGTTCAACGAGCCCGTCCAGCCGGCGACGATCACCTTCACCGTTGCCGCGGGCGGGCAGAACGTGGCGGGAAGCGTCGGATACGACGCGTCGACCAGGACGGCGACGTTCACTCCTGCCGCGGCGCTGGCCAACGGTACGACCTACACCGTGACGGTCAGCGGGGTGCGTGACATCACCGGCAACGTGCTTGCCGCTCCGGTGACGTGGACCTTCACCACCGTTGTGCAGCCGTCGGTTGACGGTCTGTGCCCGTGCGGGATCTGGTCCGACGCGGCCACTCCGGCGAACATCACCGAAGCCGACACCGGTGCGGTCGAGCTCGGAGTCAAGTTCCGCTCCGACGAGGACGGAAAGATCACCGGTATCCGCTTCTACAAGGGGCCGGCGAACATCGGCACCCACACCGGCACGCTGTGGTCGTCCACGGGTACCCAGTTGGCCACCGGCACGTTCACCGGGGAGAGCAGCACCGGTTGGGAGACACTGACCTTCGCCACGCCCGTGAGTATCGTCAAGAACACCACCTATATCGCCTCGTACCACACCACCACCGGTCGGTACTCCACGACGGCCAACCAGTTCGCCTCGGGTGGGGTCGACAATCCTCCGCTGCATGCCCTCGCCAACGGTGCGGACGGGGCGAACGGTGTCTACATCTATGGCACGCACGCCTTCCCGTCGCAGCCGTCAACCACGAACTACTGGGTCGACGTGGTCCTGGCGCTACCACCGGACGTGACACCGCCGACGATTGCCAGCGCGAGTCCGGGTACGGGCGCGAACAGCGTCCCGGCCACCTCCTCGGTGAAGGCGACCTTCAGCGAGCGCGTCACGTCGTCGAGCATCGTGATGACACTGACCGACGCTCAGAACAACAGCGTCGTCGCATCGACGGTGACCTACGACGTGTCGAGCAAGACGGTGACGCTCGCCCCGACCGCCACGCTGGCGTCCGGTCACAGCTACACCGTCTCCATGTCGGGGGCGAGCGACCCGACCGGCAATACGATGGCGCCGGTATCGTGGTCCTTCACAACCTCGGGCCTGTGTCCGTGCTCGATTTTTGAAACGACGTCCATCCCTGCCACCGTGGATTCCGGCGACACCCAGGGAGCCGAGCTCGGCGTACACTTCACTGCCGATGTCAATGGCTGGGTGACCGGGTTGCGCTTCTACAAGAGCGCGGCCAACACCGGCACCCATGTCGGTACCCTGTGGACGAATAACGGCACGGCGCTCGCGACCGCAACGTTCACGAACGAGAGCGCGTCCGGATGGCAACAGGTGAGTCTTTCCGCGGCGGTCGCGGTTACCGCCGGCACCACCTATGTTGCGTCCTACCATGCTCCGAACGGTCATTATTCGGCGACTGGCGGCATACTGAACACCGCTGTCAACAATGCACCGCTGCATGCGCCGGACAGTGCAACCGCAGGTGGCAACGGCCTGTATCTGTACGGCGCCGGTGGATTCCCCGACCACAGCTTCAACGGTGCCCATTACTGGATGGACGTGGTGTTCAGCACGACCGCACCACCGGACGTTACACCACCGGCGGTAGCGGTGCGGTCACCTCTGGGTGGCGCGTCGTCCGTGCCGGTGGACGTGACGCCGCAGGTGACCTTCACCGAAGCGGTCACCCCTTCGACGGTCACGATGACCGTGTCCAGCGGGGCCGGGTCGGTCTCCGGATCGGCTGCCTATGACGCCGCGACTCTGACGGAAACCTTCACCCCCGCCGCCGCGCTGGCGCCGGGCACTCAGTACACTGTCACCGTCAGTGGGGCCAAGGATGCTGCTGGCAACACGATGTCGTCCACCAACTGGACGTTCATCACAGCCAGCGCATCCAGTCCGACCGGACCGTTCTCGCTTTGGAGTGACTCGACAGTGCCGGGATCCGTCGACGCGGGCGACGCCAACGCGGCGGAGCTGGGTGTGCAGTTCATACCCTCGGTGAACGGTCAGATACTCGGGGTCCGCTTCTACAAGTCGGTGGCGAACACCGGTACGCACACGGGAACGCTGTGGAGCAGCTCCGGTACGGCACTCGCCACCGCCACGTTTACCGGTGAGTCAACTACCGGATGGCAGGAGGTTCACTTCTCAACACCGGTGACTGTCACAGCGGGTAACACGTATGTGGTCTCTTACCACACCAACGTCGGTCACTACGCTGCCACCGGCGGGTACTTCCTGTCGTCCGGGCTGACGAGCGGGCCGCTTACCGCACCGTCCAGCGGTTCGTCCGGTGGAAACGGTGTGTATACCTACTCGGCTGCCTCGGCGTTTCCCACGGGTACGTATAATGCCGCCAACTACTGGGTCGACGTGGTGTTTGATCCGACCTCGTAACCCCGCGGTCGCGGGGTGATTCGCTGCGGAGTTTGCCGGGTGCGCTCGCGTGCCCGGCAAACCCGTACTGTCATTTTGGGGGGGAAAGCGTTGTCCTTGATCGGCGCCGCCGTCGTCGGTGCGGGGTACTGGGGTCCCAACCTCGTCCGAAACATCCAGGGGAGCTCGGAGTTTCGGCTCAGATGGCTGTGCGACATCGACACCGACCGCGCCCGTGCGGTTGTCGGTTCGTACGGCGATGTCCGGGCTACCGGCCGTCTCGATGACATTCTTGATGATCCAGAAGTGCAGGCGGTGGCCATCGCCACGCCGGCAGCCACGCACGTGGACGTTGCACTGCGGGCCCTGGACGCGGGCAAGCACGTGCTCGTCGAAAAGCCGCTCGCCTCATCGGTGGCGGAGGGCCGCAAGCTGGTCGACACGGCAGAGTCCCGTGGCCTCGTTCTCATGTGCGACCACACCTACTGCTACACGCCGGCGGTCATGAAGATCCGCGAACTCGTCCGGTCCGGCACTCTCGGCGAGATCCAGTATGTCGACTCGGTGCGCGTCAACCTCGGTCTTGTTCAGCGCGACGTCGACGTGATCTGGGATCTTGCCCCGCACGATTTGTCGATCTTTGATTTCATCCTGCCGGACGGGGTGACGCCCGAGGCTGTGACGGCTACCGGCGCCGACCCGATCGGCGCGGGCAGGGCCTGTGTCGGCTACCTGTCGATGGCGCTGTCCAACGGTGCGATCGCCCACACCCATGTGAACTGGCTTTCGCCGATCAAGGTTCGGACGGTGATCGTCGGCGGTTCGCGGCGGACCCTTGTCTGGAATGACCTCAACCCCGCGCAGCGCCTGTCGATCTATGACCGTGGGGTCGATCTCGCGGAAGCCGACGTGCTGGAAAGTGAGAGCAGGCGGAACATGATGATCTCCTATCGCAGTGGCGACATGATCGCCCCTGCGCTGGCCGAGCGGGAAGCGCTGAGTACCGTGATGACCCAGTGGGCGACGGCTATCGACACTGGGAACCCGCCCGCGACCGATGGTCGCGCCGGCCTGCGGGTCCTGGGAATGCTCGAAGCGGCGTCGCGCAGTCTGCGCTCGGGCGGCGCCCGCGTCCCGCTGCTGGAGGTCGCCCGATGACCGGGGCCGCGGACAGCGTCGCAGTTCCCGCAGCCGCCGCAGTTGACCTTGCCGGCACCCGGTGCCTGGTCACCGGTGGCGCCGGCACGATCGGTTCGACCGTTTGTGATCAGCTTGTCGAGGCGGGCGCGGCCGAGATCGTGGTGCTCGACAACCTGACGCGCGGCCGCGAGGCCAACCTTGCGACCGCCATGAGTTCCGGGCGGGTGCGCCTGGTCAACGGTGACATCTGCGACCGTGCGCTGTTGGCGGAGCTGATGCCCGGTACCGACGTCCTGTTCCACCTCGCCGCCATCCGGATCACCCAGTGCGCCGAGGAACCGCGGCTGGCGCTCGAGGTACTCGTCGACGGGACCTTCGACGTCCTGGAAGCCGCGGTCGCCGCCGGTGTACGCAAGGTGGTGGCCTCGTCGTCGGCATCGGTGTACGGCCAGGCGTCGACGTTCCCCATCTCTGAAGATCATCATCCTTATCACAACGACACGATCTACGGCGCGGCGAAGGTCTTCAACGAAGGTCTGCTGCGCAGCTTCCATGCCATGTACGGCCTTGACTACGTCGCGTTGCGGTATTTCAACGTGTACGGGCCGCGCATGGACGTCCACGGCGTCTATACCGAAGTCCTGGTGCGGTGGATGGAGCGGATCGCCGGCGGCCAGGCGCCGCTCATCCTCGGCGACGGCACGCAGACCATGGACTTCGTGTTCACCACGGATATCGCCCGGGCCAACCTGGCGGCGGCGCAGACGGACGTCACCGATGAGGTCTTCAACGTCGCATCCGGCGTCGAGACCTCGTTGCGCGAGCTTGCCGAGGCCCTGGCCGCGGTGATGGACGCCGGTCATCTCGGCCTGGAGTACGGACCTGCGCGTCGGGTGAATCCGGTGGCCCGCCGTCTCGCGGACACCTCCGCAGCCGCGTCCCGGCTGGGTTTCAAGGCCGAGGTCGGCCTCGCCGACGGTTTGGGGCAGCTGGTGCAATGGTGGCGCGAGGCGCGGCCGGAGCTCACCTCATGAGCTCCCCGCCGCCCCCGCTCCCACGTGCGCGCGAGCTTGTGGTGTGCAGCTCCGGTACGTCCTGGGACGGGATCTGGTTCCCGATGCGGCATGTTGCGCTGCATCTGTCCCGCCAGATCCCGGTGTTGTGGGTCGACCCGCCGATCTCTTACCTCACACCGCTGAAGGACCGCAACACCGCCGCTGCCCTGCGTCGTCCCCGGCTGCGCGTGGTCCAGCCGGGGATCATCAGGCTGACGCCGGTCACTCCGCCCGGGGTGAGTCGTCCGATCATGCGGGAAGCGGCACGACTGGCCGCCCGGGACGCCGTCCGGCGGGCCCTGCGCCGGATCGGTGCGACGGTTCGCGCGGTCATCGTGGACTCCCTCGCCGACATGCTCGATGTCGCTCCCGGCGCGCGCCGGGTCTTCTACGGCACCGATGACTTCGTCGCCGGTGCCGAGCTGATGGGCGTGTCCAGACCATGGCTGGAGCAGGCCGAGCAGCGTCAGCTTGCCAAGGCACATGTGGTTGTGGGGGTCTCCCCGGTGCTGGTGGACCGGTGGCGGGCCATGGGCACCGAGCCGGTGCTGGTGCCCAACGGTGTCGACGCCGGTCACTTCGCGGACTGCGACAACGCGCCGCTGCCGCAGGACGTGCACCTTGCGTCCCCGATCGCGGGCTTTGTCGGGCACCTCTCCGACCGTATTGATCTGACCCACCTGGAGGCCGTGGCCGATCGGGGCATCTCCATCCTGCTCGTCGGGCCCCGGCAGGCGACATTCGAGATCAAGCGTCTGGATGCGCTGCTGTCGCGGCCCAACGTGGAGTGGGTGGGTCCGAAGGCGTTCGCGGACCTGCCATCCTACCTGCGCATGATCGATGTGGGGCTGACGCCGTACACCGACTCAGCCTTCAACCAGGCCAGTTTCCCGCTCAAGACCCTTGAGTACCTGGCCGCGGGCCGGGGCGCGGTGAGTACCGATCTGCCCGCCAGCCGGTGGCTGGACACCGATCTGCTCAGTATCGGCGCGAGCCCGTCGCGGTTTGCCGAGGCGACCGCCGCGGCGTTGGACGTGGTCCGCACCGATGGCCTGGCGGCTGCCAGGCGAGCGTTTGCCCGCCAGCATGACTGGGCGGCCCGCACGGCGGAGCTCGCGCAGCTGTGCGGCCTGCCGCCGGGGCCTGCCGGTGATCTCGCGGGTGTCGCGGCGATCGCCTCGTTGAAGGGAGTCGACCGATGAGTGCGATTCCGGTGATGACGCCCTGGCTGGGCGAGCAGGAGGCGCAGGCGGCGGCGGACGCGGTCCGGTCCGGATGGGTGGCGCAGGGGCCGCGGGTCGCCGAGTTCGAGGGTGCGTTTGCCGACCGTCTCGGTGGCGGCGAGGCGGTCGCGGTGTCGTCCTGCACGACCGCGCTGCATCTCGCGCTGGTGCTGTTGGACATCGGCCCGGGTGACGAGGTGGTGGTGCCGTCCCTGTCGTTCATCGCCACCGCGAACGTCGTCCGCTATGTCGGCGCCACTGTTGTGTTCGCCGACGTCGAGGCGTCCACCGGCAACATCACGCCAGCCACGGTGGCTCCCGTCCTCACCGGCCGCACCCGGGCGGTGATTGCCGTGCACCAGGGCGGGGTACCCGCCGATGTGGACGGGGTTTCCCAGCTGTGCGGGCCGCGCGGTGTCGCGGTGATCGAGGATGCGGCCTGCGCCATCGGGTCGACGATGAACGGTCGGTCGGTCGGCGCGGGCGCACCGCTTGCGGCCTGGTCGTTTCATCCGCGCAAGCTGCTCACCACCGGTGAGGGGGGCATGCTCACCACCACCGACCCCGCCTGGGCCGCACGTGCCCGGCGGCTGCGCGAGCACGGGATGAACGTGAGCGCGGCCGAGCGGCACCGCAGCCGAGCGCCGGTGTTGGAAAGCTATGTCGAGACCGGTTTCAACTACCGGATGACCGACATCCAGGCCGCGGTCGGGCTGGTCCAGCTGGCAAAGCTCGACGCGATGGTCGACCGTCGCCGCTTCCTTGCCGAGCGTTACCAGCGGTTGCTTGCTGCGATCCCAGGGTTGGTGACCGTAGCTGACCCGCCGAACGGGACAACGAACTACCAGAGCTTCTGGGTCGTGCCGCCGAGGTCAGCGGTCAGTCGCAACGAGCTGCTCGCTGCGCTGGCCGAGCGTGGGATTTCGGCGCGACGCGGCATCATGGCCTCCCATCTCGAACCCGCCTATGGGGGCCATCGCCGTGACGATCTTCCCGTCACCGAATGGCTGACCGAGCAGTCACTCATTCTGCCGCTGTTCCACACGATGACCGAGCAACAGCATGATCGTGTGGTCGAGGCTCTGCTGGACATCACCGCTGGTGGCGGTGCGGGCGGTGCTGGTGCGGGCGCTGCTGGTGCGGGCGGTGCTGGTGCGGATCTGGCGGATGCCGCGCTCGGACAAGGCGTGCGCAGACCGTGAGAATCCTGGTCTATCCCCACATGATGGAGATCGGGGGAAGTCAGCTCAACGCGGTGGAGCTCGCCGGGGCGGTGCGGGACCTCGGCCATCAGGTGACCGTCTTCGGGGTGCCGGGTCCGCTTGTCGACACGGTTCGTGATCTTAGGCTTGACTATGTCGCGTCGCCGAAGCCGGGGCGTCGGCCGTCGCCCCGGGTGATGAGCGCGCTGTGCCAGGTGGTGCGCGAGCGCCGGATCGACCTGGTACACGGCTACGAGTGGCCGCCCGCGTTGGAGGCGTTCTTCGGGCCGCGGACGAGGATGGGCGTGCCGGCGTTCGCCACGGTGATGTCCATGGCGGTCGCCCCGTTCCTGCCTGCGACCATGCCCCTGGTGGTGGGCACCGAGCTGATCGGCGAGTCCGCCCGGGCCGCCCGGCGCGGTCCGGTCGACCTCATCGAGCCACCGGTCGACGTGCGTCTCAACGCCCCGGAGGCGGTTAGCGATGCCGCGCTCACCCAGCTGCGAGCGCGTTTTGATCTGGATCCGGCTAACCTCCATGTGGTCGTCGTGTCACGGTTGGCAACCGAGCTGAAGCTGGAAGGACTCCTGGCCGCGGTCGACGCGGTGGCACGGCTGGCGGTGGACATGCCGGTTCGGCTGGTGGTGGTCGGTGACGGCCCCGCGCGGGACCAGCTTGCCGCGCACGTCGAGCGGGTCGGCGCCGTCCGGGGCCGACAGGTGGTCGTGCTCACCGGTGAACTCACCGATCCACGCCCCGCCTACGCCCTCGCCGACATCTCGATCGGCATGGGCGGGTCGGCCCTGCGGGCGTCAGCTTTTGGCAAGCCGCTGGTGGTCCAGGGCGAGGGCGGCTTCTTCGAGCTGCTGACTCCCGACAGCGTGGCGACATTTCTCTGGCAGGGCTGGTACGGCATCGGCGAGGGCGACCGGATCAGCGGTGCGCGCAGACTGGTCAAGATCCTTGCGCCGTTGCTCGCCGACGCGGACCGTCGTCGTCAGCTGGGTGATTATGGTCGCGAGCTGGTGACGCAACGTTTCTCGCTGGAACGCGCGGCTCGCGTCCAGGAGGCGCTGTACACCCGGACGCTGGCAACCGGCGCCAGCCGGCCGGACGTGCGCACGCTCGGGGTCAGCGCGGCCGGCCTGTTCGCCCACGAGGTGCGACGGCACTATGACCAGCTGCGCGGGCAGGCGGCGTTGGACGACTTCAACGCCCGTCGCGTGCAGCCCGGTAACCCCAAGGCCCGGGGCGGCCCGGGGACGGCCGCGGCGCCGGTGTCCGCGTCCGCGTCCGGTCAACCATTGTCAGATCCGGCAGCTCCAGGCTCCGCGGGGCTGCCGTCTCACCCCATCGAAGGGACGTTGCGGTGACCACGATTCCGCTGGTGGATCTGGCGGCTGCGCAGGCCGAGATCGCCGAGGAGGTGCGGGCCGGGTTCGACGAGGTGCTCGCGACCACCGCGTTTGTCGGTGGAAAACACGTTTCGGCATTCGAGCGCGAGTACGCCGACTTCTGTGCAGTCGGGTACTGCGTGGGTGTGGGCAACGGTACCGACGCGATCGAGCTGGCGCTGCGGGCGGCCGGTGTCGGTGCGGGCACCGCGGTGAGTGCTGCGACCGGTACCACTGGCGGCGTTGACGAGGTCGTCATCCCGGTGAACACCTTCGTGGCTACCGCCGAGGCCGTGGTCCGTGCGGGTGCGCGGCCGGTGTTCGTCGACGTAGACGACGATCATCTGCTTATGGATCCGGACGCGGTGGGCGGGGCGTTGACCGACCGTACCCGTGCGGTGATCCCGGTCCATCTGTACGGGCAGGCCGCGCCGGTGGAGCAGATCGCGGCCGTGTGTCGTCCCGACACCATCGTCGTCGAGGACGCCGCGCAGGCGCAGGGCGCCGTCCGTGGTGGACGGGCTGCCGGCGGGTTGGGACTGCTGGCGGCCACCAGCTTCTACCCGGGCAAGAACCTGGGCGCGGCCGGCGACGCCGGTGCCGTCCTGACCGATGATGCCGAGCTCGCGCGCAAGGTACGGCTGCTGGGCGCGCACGGCAGCGAACGCAAGTACGTGCACGAGTCGCTGGGTTTCAACTCGCGGCTCGATACCCTGCAGGCCGTTGTCCTGCGGGCCAAGCTGGCCCGGCTGGCCCGGTGGAACCAGGCGCGGGCCGCCGCGGCGCTGCGCTACGACGAGCTGTTGGGTGGGGACTCCCGGGTCCGGCTACCGGCGACACTGCCGGGTAACGTCCATGTGTGGCACCTCTACGTGGTCCGTGTTCCCGACCGGGACGCGGTGCTGGCACGGCTGCATGAACAGGGTGTGGGAGCCGGGATCCACTACCCGGTGCCGCTGAACCTGCAGCCGGCCTTTGCGGGTCTCGGCTACGGTGCCGGTGACTTTCCCGTCGCCGAAAAGGCGGCCGGGGAGATCCTTTCCCTGCCCTTGTACCCGCACATCACCCCCGAACAGCAGGAGCGGGTGGCCGAGGAGTTGCGGAGAGCACTGTCATGACAGGGGCCGTTTTCGTCCATCCTCACGGCCTGTGCGAGAGCGACGACGTGGGTCCGGGAACCCGGGTCTGGGCGTTCGCGCACGTGCTGGCCGGTGCCGTGATCGGCGCGGACTGCAACATCTGTGACCATGTGTTCGTCGAGTCCGGCGCCCGGATCGGCGACCGGGTGACGGTGAAGAACGCGGTGCTCGTGTGGGACCTGGTCACCGTGGAGGACGATGTCTTCCTGGGTCCGAACATGGTCTTCACCAACGACTTCCGGCCGCGTGCCGAGGTCAAGAAGACCCGGGACGCGCTCACCCCTACGCTGATCCGCCGTGGTGCGACGATCGGTGCCAATGCCACGATCGTCGCCGGGGTGATCGTGGGCGAGTACGCGTTCGTGGCTGCCGGAGCCGTCGTCGTCCGGGATGTACCCGCGTACGCACTGGTCGCGGGCAATCCCGGACGGGCCCTGGGCTGGGTCTGTGCCTGTGGGGAACGGCTTGATTCGCAGCTGCGCTGCGTGGCCTGCTCGAAGGCTTACAAGCCGGCTGCCGATACCGACGGGCTGTGCGAGACGGCGCCGGCTGCTGTTTCGACGCCGGCAGGTGTTTCGACGCCTGCCGGTGGCTCGATGCCCTCCGCTGTTTCCGTGCCGTAGGACTGCTGCGGCTGTTCCGGTGTTGATCGGGCCAGCCGCAGCAGCGGGAACAGCAGTACGACGCATACGGCCAGCCCGGCGAGGGGGAGCAGGACCAGTCGGGCGGCGTCCCCGTGTACCACCGTGCCAAGGCCCACCATGACCAGGACAAGGGCAGTGGTCGCGACGGCCGGCCGGCCGCAGTACCGCAGGGCGGCGGTGGGGCGGACGTCCGCCCGCGCAATGGCGAATATGAACGCCGGGCCTACGACCACCACGGCCACCGCGGCCTGGGCGAAGGCGACACCACCGATACCGGCCGTGTGTGCACCGACGAGCAGGGCCGGGGTGAGGACCACCAGCCAGACCCCCTGGACGGCGAAGATCGCGCGAGACCGGCCGGCACCCACCAGCAGGTCGTAGGCCAGTTCGGCGGCGACCCGGGCGGCCCCGAGGACCGCGAGCCAGCGCAGGGCGTCGGCGGCGGCATCCCACTTTGGTCCGTAGACGGTGCGGATCACCGGCCCGGCGAGCACGGCGAGGATCGCGCAGACCGGCAGCGTGGCCGCCATCAGCAGCGCGATCGAACGGGCGAACGCGTCGCTGAGCGCACGGCGATCGGCCGACAGCCGGGCGAACGCCGGCATGGCCACTCTGCGCACGGCCAGGGAGAACATGTTGACCGGCCAGCTGGAAAGGTTGAACGCCAGCATGTAGAAACCGAGCGCCACCGGTCCCAGGACGGCGCCGACGACGACATAGTCGACGTTGAGCACTCCGAAGACCAGCAGACTTGAGCCGGCCAGCGGGAGACCGAAGTCCAGCAACGCGCGGACCTGACTCCGGTCGAAGCCGAACCGGATCTGTGCTCCGGCGAAGATGAAGATCAGGGTTGAGGTGGTGATGTTACCGGCCAGATAGCCGATGGCCAGGCTCCACGCGCCATGCCCCATGACGGCCAGTCCGATCGTGGCGGTCGTGTTGACGACGAGTCCAGCAAGGTCGGCGATCATCCGCCGGTCCTGCTGGAAACCGCGGGTGAGCAACGCCGCGGGAACGGAAGCCAACCCATCGACAATCATGCTGGCCGCCAGCACCCGGACCAGGTCGGTCGCGGCGGCTGAGCCGAGCAGGCTTGCGATGGCCGGTGCCAGCACCAGGGTGAGCAGAAAAAGTCCGGTGCTGAACCCGGTCGACAACGTCTGTACGGTCGGGGCGATCAGGCGCGGGTTCCCCGGCCAACGCACGATCGCGAGGGAGACACCTAGTTCGTTAATGGACAACAGCGCATTCAGGACGACCAGCGCGACCGCGAAGTCGCCGTAGTCCGACGGGCTGAGGAGCCGGGCGAGGACGACCCCGGTGACGACGGTGCCCAGGCGGCTGAGTGCATTGTTCAGGACGCTGAAGCCGAGGCCGCGTCGGACGGCCCCGCCGAGCCCCGCTCCGGTGCCCTCGCCTTCGTTGTCGGCGCCCTGGTTGTCGGCGCCCTGGTTGCCGGCGCCCTGGTTGCCGGCGGAGGGACCCTGAGCCGGTTCGGCCAGGGTCGGCGGGGATGGCACCCCGGGTGTTGACGCGTGTGCCGGCATGTGCGGCATGGTTCCCCCATCTGCGACTGGCCGGTCGGTGTCGCGGCCATGCGGTGGCGCTCATCGAAGCACGGTTCTGCTATGATCTATGCCGATCATCTTTAATATCGTCGTTAATATCATCGTTGGCATCAGCTGGAAACAACACGATGACAACGCCATGCTGCCTCATTGCTCTGTCCGGGACGGCCGTGCAGTGCGCACTTCCGGAGTGAATCGCTTGAGGCGATGGATGCATCACCGTCGGCGACGGTACTGCTTCCGGGTATATGCAGCGTGTTCATTGCGCATCGGTCGCGTCGCCAGCAGGCGATCATTGGAATCGGTGTCCCGACCAAAGGATATGTCTATATGACGACCTCCATTCGTCCTTCGCTCGGGGTTGCCGGTCGATCCGCGCACGGGTCCGGTCGGGCGTGGTGGCCAAGGGGCCGACACGCGTTCGATTACGGCTTTTCCGCGATGGGCACGGTCCGGGTTCCCGGGGCACGCGGCGGCGGTGGGTACCACCGGTATTCGCCTCGGGTCGTAGCGGTCCTTCTCCTGGGCGCGGTGGGGCTCGCGGCCGCTGGCTGCGCCGGTTCCGTCGGGGACAGGCCGAGGCCTTCGGTGAGCCCGACCCCACGGGCGCAGTCGCAACTGATTTCCCTTTGGGACAACGACGCGAAGCCCGTGCCCGAGGCTGATCCGGACCCCGCCGCGGTCGAGGTCGGGCTCCGGTTCCGTGTCGACATTCCGGGCGAAATCCTTGGAATACGGTTCTACAAGGGTCCCGACAATATCGGCGACCATACGGTCAGTCTGTGGTCAGGTGCCGGTGAGCGACTGGCGACCGCCACCGCCACCGGCGAAAGCAACACCGGCTGGCAGGTGGTGATGTTGGCCAGGCCCGTGTCGGTACAGGTGGCCACCACGTACACGGCCTCGTATTTCGCGCCGACGGGCCATTACTCGGCGACCCCCGAGTTCTTCGATCAGGTCGTGCCGGTCAGCGGGCCGTTGCGCGTCGCCGGGGCGACCAGCGGGGTGTACCACTACGGCGGCGGCTTTCCTGAGACGACCTACCGCGACTCCAACTACTGGACCGATGTCCTGTTCCGACCGGCGTCGCAGTCCTCAGGTGAGCCCGCGGCTACTCCTGTGACTCCGGTCTCATAACGCATGGTTATCGTAGTCGGCGCGCGTCCGTCGAGCGTGCATTGATCATTAGGATGATCGGTTGGATGTACGGCGGCAATCCGGGTCGACGGGCACCGGCGCGCCGCCCACTGCCCGCCT
>NZ_CAUVXP010000079.1:0-505 GCF_963555955.1 Protofrankia sp. Cas3 | reverse complement strand
GCTCACTGCCCACTGCCCGCCTGCCCACCTGGGCGGGCCGGCGGTGCGGTCCGTTCTCATCACAGGGCGTTCATCTTCCTGAGCTCAAATAGTGGCGGCGAGGGGTGCGGCTTGGTATCGTGTTGGGTTGTTGTCGCTTGTCGTGCATCGACACGAAAAGCTCCAGTGCCCTTCTCGCTCTGATGTCGGCCGTGTATCTTGGACCTGATCCGGTGTCGGCGCAATGCTGACCCGCGCTGGGGGGCGAGGGGCACGAGTGTACTTTTCGGATTTCATCGGGGTTCTTGTCCGCCGTTGGTATATTCTGATCATCGGGATTATTCTGACTGGCCTGGCCGGGGTGGGCGTGCACGCCACCATCGGCCCGACATTCCAAGCCCATGCGGCGGTGGTGGTACTTCCGCCGACGTCGGACTCCGGTACCACCAGCACGGCGGCGAGCCGAAACCCGTATCTGTCCATTCCGCTGGGTAACACCGCGGACGTTCTTACTCGGATCATGGCG
>NZ_CAUVXP010000078.1:0-26699 GCF_963555955.1 Protofrankia sp. Cas3 | reverse complement strand
AACCATGATCACGAACCTGGAGACCTGCGAACCGAAACATCAGCCACTTAGTTTGCTTGCACTACAGTTTCTACCGTAGGAGTGTTGCACGTCACAGATACACCAGCCAACGTCCGTCCATGTCCGGACGGACCAGGAGGAGCGGGACGCATGACCAGCCAGCAGTGGATCATCGACACACAGCCGAGCCAACGATTTGCGATCTACACTCGGCTCAACGCCAACGACGTGTTGGCGGATCCGATCACCCCGCTGGGCGCAAGCCTTGGCTGGATCCCGTTCATCCTTCCCGGCTGGGACACGGGTGTGGCCGCCTTCGGGGCGTTCACCCTGGCCGAGCAGTCGGTCGACGTCTCCCCGAACGCGGCCTTCTTCTACGGCCACCTGTACGTCAACATGACGTTGCCCCGGCTGACCGGTATCCGTTCCGGGATCAGCACCGACGCGGTGGACGCCATGTGGTTCGCGGGCGGCGGTGAGCCGCCGGCGCACGTCATCCGACCGGACGACGTCAATGAGGAACGGTCCGCGGCCATCGCGGCGCGGGCGGGGTGGGTGCTGTCGACGACGACGTTCCCGGAACTCGACGAGGATCGCGCGATCGCTGACACGCTGCGGGAGCAGCGTCCGGACCTGGCGACGATGAGCGCGCTGGCCCTGGTTGCCAGGGCCCGGTCGGTGCTGTCGCTGGAACGGCTGGCGTGGCGCGGCGAGGTGATCGCCTCAAACAGCAGCGCGGTCGGTCCGGGCGTGCTCGGCCAGCTCCTCGGCGGCGACACCGCCCTCGTGGTCCGGCTCATCGGCAAGGCCGGGGACGTCGATTCAGCCGCCCCCTCCTTCGCGCTCTGGGATCTCTCCCGGGTCATCCGCGGCGACGCGGGGCTCGCAGCCGCGTTCGACGGTGGGGTGAGCGGCCTGGTCACGCGCCTTGCCGACGTTCATCCCGCGTTCCACGCAGAGTTCGCGGCTTTCCTGCGGGACTTCGGCTACCGCGGCCCCAACGAGTGGGACCTGGGCTCGGAGACCTGGGAGACCAGACCCGAGCTGCCGCTGGCGCTGCTCGACCGGCTGCGCCACCTCGACGACGACGCATCCCCGGTCCTGCGCGCGCGCAGCCAGGCAGTGGACACCGAGGCCGCGCTCGCGCAGGCACTCGCCCGCCTCGGCGGGGACGCCACCGCGCAGGCCACCTGCCACGGCGCGCTCGCCTCGGCGCGCCGCTTCGGTGCCTGGCGGGAACGCGCGAAGACCACCTGCATCAAGATCCTGCACGAGGCGCGGATGCCACTGGTGGAGCTCGGTAGACGCCTGCACGAGCACGGTCATCTGGACCACCCCGGACAGATCTTCATGGCGACCGACGCCGAACTGGAAACGCTCGCCCTGGACCCGGACTCGCTGAGCGCGACCCTCGCCGACCGGGAGCGGGAGTGGCGGGGGCTGTTCGGCCTCGACCTGCCGGTGTTCATCGACGGCACCAGGCCCCTGCCGCCCATCGCATCGCTGGGACGACGCGTCGACGCCGAGATCACTCCCGTCAAACCGGGTGAGGTACTGCGCGGTGTCGGTGCGGCCGCGGGCGTGGCCCGGGGCCGGGCGCGGGTGGTGACCGCCGTCGACGCGGCCGGCGACCTCGCACCCGGCGAAATTCTGGTAGCCCCGCAGACCGACCCGTCGTGGACACCGCTGTTCATGGTCGCGGCGGGCGCCGTCGTCGACGTCGGCGCGATGGGCAGCCACGCGATGATCGTCAGTCGTGAGCTCGGCATCCCGTGCGCGGCGGGCGTACCGGCCGCGAGCCGGCGCATCCCCACCGGGACGCTGCTGGAGGTCGACGGTTCAACCGGCACCGTGACGGTCCTGGCGCTGTAGTCACGGTCGATGTTGGCAGCCAAGCCGAGGTTGCACCGCGGACACCGCGACTTCACCCGTCACACCTGACGGCCGGTTACTATAGCCAGACACCAGAAACTTCGGGAGGCGCCATGGTCACGCAGGAGCCCGACACCCGTGCCCGTTGCCCCGGTCCCTCCGCGCAGGACTACCTCGCCGCGGACACCCGACCCGTACCCGACGTCCTGCGGGTGAATGTCAACGAGTACCTCGGCAACGACGACATCGACGTCGAGCGCTACATCTCACCCGCCTGGCACCGCATGGAGGTCGAGAAGCTCTGGCGGCGGGTCTGGCAGTTCGCCTGCCGCGAGGAGAACATCCCCGAGGTCGGCGATCACGAGATCTACGAGATAGCCGACGACTCGCTGCTGATCGTGCGGACCACCCCGACCGAGATCCGGGCCTTCGTGAACGCCTGCCTGCACCGCGGGCGCAAGCTGCGCACCGCAGGCGGGCACGTGCCGGAGTTCCGCTGCCCGTTCCACGGCTTCACCTGGAACATCAACGGCACTCTCAAGAGCATCCCGTGCGCCTGGGACTTCCCCCATGTCGACCCGGCGACGTTCAACCTTCCCGAGGCGAAGGTCGCCACCTGGGGTGGCTTCGTCTTCATCAACATGGACCCCGACTGCGAGCCGTTCGAGACCTTCGCCGGCGACCTGCCGGACCACTTCACCCGCTGGCCGCTTGACGACCGGTACACCTCATTGCACATCGCGAAGATCCTGCCCTGCAACTGGAAGATCGGGCAGGAGGCCTTCATGGAGGCCTTCCATGTGATCAGCACCCATCCGCAGCTGTTGGCCTGGATGGGCGATGCCAACTCGCAGTATGACGTCGTCGCCGGCGCCAACTGGGACCGCACGGTCACGCCGCAGGGCGTACCCAGCCCGCATCTGGCAGGCGGCGTCACCGAGGAGGAGGTCCTGGAGAGCTTCTACTTCTCGCGCGGTTTCTACGCCTCGACCCAGGGGCGGGACCTCGCGCTTTCCGGCGACAAGCTACCGGAGATCCCAGCGGGCAGCACGGCCCGAGCGGTACTCGCCGATCAGATGCGCAACCAACTGAGCGCACTGTCCGGCGAGAACTACGCGGAAATCACCGACAGCGAACTGTTGGACGCGATCAACTACATTCTCTTTCCGAACTTCCACCCCTGGGCCGGGAAGAAGTCGAACATCATCTACCGGTTCCGGCCCTACGGTAACGACCCCGATCGCTGCATCTCCGAAATCTTCTTCCTGTCCGGATGGCCCAAGGGCACCCCGCGCCCGGCCCCGGCGAAGATCCGATGGGTAGCGGAGGGGGTGGACATGGCCGACGTTTCCGAGCTCGGCCTGCTGGGCCCGGTCTTCGACCAGGACATCGCCAACCTGCCGTTCGTGCAGCAGGGCCTGAAGACGACCCGCAAGCCCGGCATCACCCTCGCGACCTACCAGGAAAGCCGCATCCGGCATTTCCACTATCTGCTCGACAAGTGGATGTCACGCTGACCGCACAGGTGACGGTCACGCCGTCGGGCATCGTGCTGGCGGTGGCCGAGACCGAGACGGTCTTCGCCGCCGCCCGACGGTGCGACTACTGGTGGCCGACCATCTGCGGTGGCCTCGGTACGTGCCGTACCTGCGTCCTGCGGGTCAGCGCCGGCGCGGAGCACTGCGGTCCGATCGGCGACCTTGAGCGGGAGGGGCTGGCCGCAATCGGTTCAGCCGCGGACGAGCATATCCGACTTGCCTGCCTACTGCACGTGACCGGCCCGGTCGTGGTAGTCAAACGTGGTGTACGCCGCGTGGAGGAACTGCACGGCCTGTAGGGCTGAAGGCGGCGCGACCATCATCTCTGCGCGCCGCCGGCGGCCACGAGCTCTGGTCACCGATAGGGCAACGAAAGGAGCTGTGAGCGTGCGGTGAGTACACATCCGATGAGCGTGACTCATCCGATCAGCAAGCAGGTGTACACGCTGACGGACAACGGCCTGGTCGAGGTCTACGACCCGACGACCGGCCAGCGCGGCCTGTTCGACTCCGACGGCCGCTGGCAGTCGGGCGAAATCCGCCATGCCGACCTGCAGGTCGCCGGGTGGGTCGGCCGCCGGGCCCGGCTCTCAGACCGGAACACCCCGGCATGAGCGCGGCCGGCCGCCGCACCCGGGTGGTGACACTGGCCCGCCGTCCCGGTCCCGGCGGGCCGACCCTGGACGACTTCGCACTCTGCGAACGGCCCGTGCCCGCGCTGGGCGCGGGCCAGTTGCTCGTGCGCAACGCCTTCATGAGCGTCGACCCGTCGATGCGGGGTCGCCTCGAGGAGACCGAGAAGCACTACACGACCAACTTCGCCGTCGGCGAGCCGTTGGACGGGTCCGCTGTCGGACGGGTCCTGGAAAGCCGCGTTCCGGGTATCGAGGAAGGTGCGTGGGTACGTCACCGGTTGGGCTGGCGCGACGTCGCAGTGCTCGACGCGACCCCGGGTGACCCGGCCGCGTTCGCCGTCGTCGACGCCGGCCGCGCCGCGCCCTCGACCTGGCTCGGCGTGCTCGGCCAGACCGGCTTCACCGCCTATACCGGACTACTGCGCGCGGGTGAGCTGGCCAAGGGGGACACCGTTTTCGTCTCCGCGGCCGGCGGTGCGGTCGGCAGCGCCGTCGGTCAGATCGCCCGGTTGCTCGGTGCCGCCCGGATCATCGGTAGCGCGGGCGGTGCGGCCAAGTGCGGGCTGCTCACCACGGAACTCGGGTTCGACGCGGCCGTCGACTACCGCGCCGAACCGGTCACGACAGGGCTGCGGCGGGCCGCGCCGGACGGCATCGACCTGTACTTCGACAACGTCGGCGGCGACCACCTGGTCGCCGCGCTCGACGCGCTGCGGGTCGGCGGTCGGGTGGCCCTGTGCGGCATGATCTCCCAGTTCACCTCGCAGGCTCCCCGGCCGAGCATCGACCATCTCATCCAGGCCGTGCTGCGGCGAGTGACCCTGCGAGGGTTCATCGTCCGCGACCACGAGGATCTGCGGGCGGAATTCACCGAACGGGTCTCGGGCTGGCTGCGAACCGGTGACCTGGTATCGCGCCAGACGGTCGTGGACGGCCTGGACAACGCGGTCACCGCATTCCTCGGGATGCTGCGGGGTGACAACGTCGGCAAGATGCTCGTCCGCCTCGACCCCGACGTCCACGCCTGATCTGAGCTACCGGCGCCCACGCCTGATCTGGACGCTGAGATACCAGGAGCTACCTGGCGCCGTAGATCGCTCTGGACAGGCAGCGGTCGAGGACCGTGGCGAACTCCGGGGCGGTCCAGCTCCCCCGGTCGGTCCGGCCGAGGTCGTCGACGCCGAGGTCCTGGACGTCGAATCGGCCGCGGCAGTGCCCCAGGGTGAAATAGCAGACCTCGCCGTCGCCGTGGCGGCGCAGGTAAAGCACCGGCTGGACGTCGTCCGCGGAATCGGCGACATGCCCTTCGGTGAAGCCCCGGCACGGCCCGCGGTACCGGGTGTGCAGCAGCACGTCGAGCGGGGGATGCAGCTCGCTGACGTACAGTTCGTCACTGACCTCGAAGGGGTCGATCCCCACCACGAGCGGATGATCCGCCTGGGTGATCTCGACCTGGTAGGGCGCGATCGGCGGGTGGCCGAGGAACTGGCTGCCCAGCACCGTGGCCGCCTCCCCGAGCACCCGCGGCGTGGTGAACAGGCGCGGCATACCCGACGCGGGCGCATCGATCGCCGAGTTGGTTCCGTGTAACGCCAGCCACCGCCCACCACGCGCGACGAAGTCCACCAGGACCTGCTGCTGCTCAGCACTGGGACGCCGGTCACAGGTATAGGTGACAAGCAGGTCAGCCGACCCGATCGCATCGGTGCGGGCGTAGTCCTCGAAGACCCGGGTGCGTACCCGCTCGTGTCGCCCGAGGCGTTCAAGAAGCTGCAGCCGCGCGAAGTCGAAATCGTGCCAACGCCCGCCGCATACGAGCACGGCGTCAATCCGGCCGGCTGGTCCCGCCATGGGTCGCAACCGCCGGTTCTAGAACTGAACGCGGGTGACGAGCCCGCCGTCCACCACGAGGTTGACGCCGTTGCAGAATCCGGCCCGGGGGCTCGCCAGAAAGGCGACGGCGGCCGCGACATCCTCGGGCTGGCCGTACCGGCCGACCGCTATCTTGGCCAGAACCTCCGCGTAGACCTCCGGCCGGTGCTCGCGGACTTTCTCCCAGTCCCCGCCGGGGAACTCGATCGGCCCGGGGGAAACCGTGTTGACCCGGATCCCCTGCGGCGCGAGGGTCCGCGCGAGCGCCGCGGAATGGTGGAGCACAGCTGCCTTGATGGCCGAATAGGCGTTGGGGGAGGCCGGTCGCACCGTGTCGAACGCGTTCGTCGTGCCGATCGCGATGATCGACCCACCGCCGTCGGCGAGGTGCGGTACGGCCGTCTCGGCCAGCCGGACGAACGGCAGCAGGTCCCCGTCCAGGCTGCGTTGCCACTGACCGGCGTCCTTGGCCGGGCCGGCGGACACATTGGACACGACGATGTCCAGCCCGCCCAGTTCCGCCGCGGCGCGGTCGACAAAGGCTGTGAGCGCGTCGACGTCGCTGACGTCAAAGGGCTCGGCGAACACCGTGACGCCGCTGCCGCGCAACTCGGCCGCAGCCTTCTCCAGACCCTCGGCACCGCGTGCGCACAGGGCGAGCGAGCAGCCCTCCTGTGCCAGCGTCGCCGCGATCGCGCGGCCGAGACCTCGGCTGGCCCCTGTCACCAGTGCCCGCCGTCCCGTCAGTCCAAGATCCACGACCTGTCACCTTTCGTCAGCTGTCCATCAACTATCGCCATGTGGCAATGAGCGGTACGGCACGATTATCCGTCGCGGGCCGCCAGGAGTGCCCTGTCAGCACAGCGCCGTCAGTAGGGAACCGTCAGTAGGGCGCGATGCCGCCGCCGACGGTGATGCACTCGTTGTGCAGGTACGGCACCTCGTCGCTGAGGATCCACGCCGCGGTTGCCGCGATCTCCTCGGGAGTGGCGTACCGGCCGAGCGGCACAGCACCCTCCATACGACCCTTGTAAGTGGTCCCGTCCGCCCCGGCCAATGCCCCGAGCCCGGCACCGAGCGCATCCATCATGCGGGATTCGACCAGGCCCGGGGCGAGGGTGTTGACACGGATGCCAGCTCCGGCGACCTCAAGAGCCAGGCAGCGCGCGATGCCCTGGACGGCGTGTTTGGAGGCGTTGTAGACCGATGTCCCGGCGCTACCCATCAATGCCGCGATGGATGCGGTGAACAGAATCGAACCGCCATCGCCCTGGGTCGACAGTTGCCGCAGCGCGGCCTGCGCCGACAGGAACGCGCCGAGCACGTTGACGCCGAAGACCCGGTGGTAGTCCGCCGGGTCGAAGTCCGCCACCGCCTGCACCGTGCATTCCACGCCCGCGTTGGCATGGTAGAGGTCCAGCTTTCCGAAAGCCTGGACAGCCGCGTCGACGCTGGCCTGCGCGCCGAGCGGCGTGGTGATGTCGACGCCGACGCCCACGGCGACACCACCGATGAGTTCCGCGACGGTCTTGGCAGCGTCCGCGTCGAGGTCGGCGACCACGACCAGCGCTCCCTCCGCCGCGAGCCGCCGGCTGACCGCCGACCCGATCACACCGGCGCCGCCCGTGACGACCACCGACTTACCGCGCAGTCCTGCAAGCATTGCGTACCCCGATCCCTCCTCGGGGCGGAGATGGCCGTCCGCCATCCCCGACCCGAGACTGCGCTACCTGACCGACCGTGCCTGTGTCCGAGCGCTGCGGCTATTGTGCCTGCCAGAGTTTCTTGAAGGCGTCCTGGTAGCCGGGGAAACCGATGTAGTACCCGGTGGAGTCGAGAGGGACCGAGGAGACGTTGTCCTTGGTGATGAGCTGGGTCGGCAGCAGGACCTTGTCCGCCGCGGCCAGATCGTCGCCGTTGAAGTGGCGGGCCATCATGTCCGCGACGCGCCAGCCGAGGATCGGCGCGGAGAAGCCGGTCCACACGCTTTCGGTGCCGTCCTTGAGCGCCGCCAGGTTGGCCGGACTGGGCGTCTCACCACCGACGTTGACCTTGCCGTTCAGACCCGCGCCCTTGAGCGCCGCGTCCACGCCCAGGCTCAGGTCACCGAAGGAGAAGATGGCCCAGTTGATCTTTGGGTCCTGCTGGATGGTGCTGACCACGCTGGACGGGGTCTTGGTACCCAGATCGGCGAGCTGCTGGTTGACCTCTTTGACCGAGCAGGCCGGGCAGGTGCTGGACAGGGTGCTCTTGAAGCTGTCCACGAACACACCCAGGATGGGGAAAGCCTTGATCGTGAACAGCGCGACGTTGGCCTTGCCGCCGCTGTTGACCACCACATAACTCGCGACCATCTTGCCCCAGGCCGCGACCTGAGCGTCACCGTCGAGACTGTTGGAGATCACCGGCGAGTCGAAGGCACCACCGACGCTTTCGGAGAGCACCGGGATGTTCTGCGCCTTGGCCTGATCCAACTGGGTCTTGAGCAGTGACAGCGGCGTGCCGGAGATGTGAATGGCATCGGGATGCTTGGAAATCGCCTGGGTGAGCGCGTTCCCGTAGTCCTCGGGACCGCTGCCGGGGACGATCCGCTCATAGCGCCAGCCGAACACCTTCGCCGCCTCGACCAGGGCGTCGTCGCGCACCTTGGTGACCGGGAGCGGGGTTTCCACTGTGATCACATACTTGCCCGTGGGCGGCTTCTTCGACAACGCGGTGTCAAGAAGGATGCCGCTCGGGTTCACCAGGCTCGCGTCCACCGTGGCCTTTGCCTGGCTTAAGCCCGTCGATCCGGTCTCCTGCTGCTGCTGCGACGGCGTCGCACTCGGCGAGGTCGACGTGGAGTCGCTACTGCCGCACGCCGCGGCGAACAGCGCTGTGGCCGCAGCCACCGCCACGGCCCCGACCCTCGTGCGGGAAGTCGTTCTCATGAACCCTTTTCCTCCTGTTGCCGTCGTCGGCGTCGGGGGCTCGCGTACCGATCGCCTGGATGGACGCGCCTACCCGGGCGATCGACGTGATCTATCAGGCGTGACCTACCGGCCGTAATCCATCAAAATGTGATGTGACGGCGGACACTCTCACTTACTTAGGAGCGTGTCAAGTTACTTGCATCGAGCGACCACCGCGGAGCCTGCCAGCCTCGCCTGCCAGCCTCGCCCGTCGGCCTCGCCGATCAACGCCGCCGGTAGGTACGAGCCGCCAGCGCCACCGCAATGATCAGGGCAAGCCCGTTGAAAAGGTTGTTGACGTAGGACGGGGATCCGGCGAGCTGCAGGCCCTTGACGCCGGTCGCGAGGAGGTAGATCGCAACCAGCGTACCGAGGACGTTCATCCGCCCGGCCTTGATCTGGGTGGAGCCGAGGAACACCGCCGAGAAAGCCGGCAGCAGGTAGGGGGGTCCCACATCCTGGGAGGCCGAGCCCAGCTTGGCCGCGAGGATGACGCCGGTCAGCGCCGCGATCGTCCCCGAGGTGATGAGCGAACCCCAGGTGATCCGGGCAACCCGTAGGCCGGCCAGGCGGGCCGCCTGCGGGTTGCCACCTGCCGCGTAGAGGTAGCGGCCCACCGGTGTGTGGTCGATGACGACGTAGAGGATCACCGCGAGCAGCACCATGTAGTAGAAGGGCAGCGAGATCCCCCACAACCGGGTGCTACCGGCGTCAAGAAAGGTCTTCGAGGCGGTGTTGACGATCTGTTCACCGTCAGTGACCCAGTAGGCCGCGGCAGCAAGAATACTGCTCATGCCGAGCGTGGCGATGAAGGAGTCCACGTTCAGCCGCACCACGACCAGACCGTTGACCAACCCGATGAACGCGCCGGAACCGATCGCGAGCAGCACCGCGAGAACGGGGTTGAAGCCCTGTTGGAGCAGCCAGGTGACCACCGCCACCGCGAACCCCAACGTCGCCGCGCAGGACAGGTCGAACACGCCTGCGGCCAACGGTACGATCAATCCCAGGGCGAGCATCGCAGTTATTGCCTGGTCGCCGGCAATGATCTGGAAGTTGTCGCTCCGCAGGAAGGTGTCCGGCAGCCAACTGCCGAACACTATGATGATCAGAAGCCAGACATACAGACCGCTGAACCGATCGAGCCCGAGCCCGAGCTTCGGCCTTGGCAGCCGGCGGCTGACGACCGCGCCCTGTTGCGGGTCCGGGCCGGCAGCGGCGGTCCCGGCGGTGACAGCGGTGACAGCGGTGCCGGTGGCCCCGGCGGTGACACCGTCAGTGACAGCGGCCCCGGCGGCATTCTTTGGTTGCGCTGCTTCTGTCGTCATGACGCGCTCCTGAGGGTGTGACCGACCGCTGCGGCCGTGATGCGGTCCGCGTGCAGGTCGGCGCGGTGTAACTCATCCACGACACGGCCGCCCGCGAGGACGAGCACGCGTCCGCACAGCCGCGCCAGTTCGTCATGGTCGGTGGAGACGACCACGACAGCCGCACCGTCCGCCGCGGCCCGGTCGACCAGCGCATGAATCTCGGCCTTCGCCCCGATGTCGACGCCCTGCGTCGGTTCGTCGAGAACCAGGACCCGAGGCTCGCGACGCAGCCAACGGGCCAGAACGACCTTCTGCTGGTTGCCGCCGGACAGCGTCGACATGGCCCGTTCGGCACCGGCCGGCGCCACGTTCAACCGGTCCAGCCAGCGGGCGACGTCCGACCGCTCGCTGCCCCGGCGCAGCAGGCCCCGGCGGCTGAACGCGGTCGGACTCGCCACCACGACGTTCTCCTGCAGATCCGCATCGAGGAACGCCGCGTTGGCGTGCCGCTCGGCAGGCACGAGCCCCATGCCGGACCGCATGGCAAGGTCTGGACGCAGCTGCGGAACGGCCTTGCCCGCGACGGCCACGACCCCTGCGCGCGGACAGCCGCCGAACAGTGCGAGTGCCAACTCCTCACGGCCGGAGCCGGTGAGACCGGCGACGCCGACGACCTCCCCGGAGTGCACGGTCAGATCGACCCCTCGCAGGGCGGTGGTCTCCAGGGTGCGGACGTCGAGGGCCACTTCACCCTGGTGGGCCGCCTCGGCCGGCGGCACGTCGTACTGCGCCAGCTTGCGGCCAATCATCAGCTCGACCAGGTCGGCCTCGTCGAGCCCGGCGGTGGGCCGGGTGGTGACCAGAGCGCCGTCGCGCAGCACGCTCACGGTGTCGCAGAGCCCGAAGACCTCGTCCAGATGGTGCGAGACGAAGATGACCGCGACGCCGGCATCGCGCACGCTGCGGACCAGCGCGAACAGGCGCTGCGCCTCGGCGGCCGGCAGGTTGGCCGTAGGTTCGTCGAGGACGAGCACCCGCGGCGGTGTGGCGTGCCGCGACAGCGCGCGCGCCACCGCGACCGCGGTCCGCTCGCTCGCCGCCAGAGCACCCACGGGCCGGCTGATGTCGAAGTCGTAGCCGAGGTCGCGCACTGCGCTGCGGGCCCCAGCCCGTTCCTGGCGCCAGCGAATCAGGCCGAGCCGGCCGGTTTCGTAGCCGTGACCCAGCGCCAGGTTGTCGACTGTGTCAAGCGTCGCGACGAGACCGAGGTCCTGATGGACGAAACGCAGCCCGGCGGCATCCGACGAGGTGGGGTCACCGAATGCCAACGGCCGATCGACGACGGTGACCTGGCTACCGGCATCCGGCTCGTGGAAACCGGCCAATATTTTGATCAACGTCGACTTGCCGCAGCCGTTCTGACCGACCAGGGCACGTACCTCACCGGGCTCGACGTCGATGTCGACGTCCACCAGGGCGCGCTGCCCCGGGAACGTCTTCGACAGCCGTCGCACGCGGAGCACGGGAGTAGCCACCATCGGACTCCTCGTCTGAGAGCGACCGAGGGCACGGCGCTCTTTCTGGAGTTGCTTTTGTGATGGCGGCTACAGTAACTGGCGTAGCCCGCCGCGCCAACATCTGTCCGTGGCCGGTGCGTGGCCGGGCGCGCTGAAACTCGGCACTCAGTCGACGACTCGACTCTCAGTCGACGGTGAGTATCCGCTCAGACATGGCGTCCAGGGCCCGGCGCAGGGCCTTCGGTGGCTGACTGCTGAGCGGACCGTCATCCATGCGCATCGGATGGATGGCTATCAGCAGATGGGTGAGGGTACGCACGGCGAGCGTCTGGGTCGCGTGCTTGGCTGCGGCGGAACGCCGCGTCGTGGGCATCCGGGACGAGACGATGTAGTCGAACGACCGCTGGATGTGCAGCTCCTCGAAGTCCCGCCGCAACACCCGGGCCTGCTGGGTGGCGCCGGGCATGTGCAGGTAGAGCAGGCGCGCCTCGTCGGGATGCGCCTCGATCCAGTCCCAGACCGCGCCGGTGACCCGACGCAACGCGGTGATGTCGCCTGGTTCGTCGTCGGACCGTGCCTGCGCGACGACGGCGTTGGTCGCGCCCACGACCCGCCGCAGGGCGACGTCGAAGAGCTCCTCCTTGCCGGAGAAGTGGTAATACACCGCTGTGGGAACGACCTGCGCCGCCTCGGCGATATCCTGGATGCCGGCCGCGTCGAAGCCCTTACGGGCGAAAACCCCGATGGCGGCGGTGACGATCAACTGGCGCTTGGAGGGACGGTGCGCGGGTTGCCTGCCCCGCTCCGGCAGCTCCGCAAGCTCCGTCACAGGGAACCTCCTGACCTGATGCCACACCGGCCCGACCATGATGACCCAACAGACCCCGGAGCCCCCGGGGCCGCCAGCCGGTTGGGAGAATCGGCGTCACATGACTGAAAGCTCTGACGGGAACGGTAGTCCCAAACGGCCCGCCCACCGACCGTCGCGGCGCAGCGACGTGATCGACGCCGCCACGCGGCTGTTCGCCATGCGCGGTCTGGAAACGGTGACCGTCGCCGACATCGCGGACGAGGCCGGGATGACCTCGGCTGCGGTCTACTACCATTTTCCATCCAAGATCGATATTCTACTCGAGGCCATGCGGACCTTCAGCAGGGCACTTGTCACCGAGCTGGACGACCGGGTCACCGCCAGGTCAGCTGAGAACGGGACCATCGGTAACGGGGCCATCGGTGACCTGCTGACAGGCCTGCTCGGCTGGCTGGAGGAACACCGACCTGCGGCGACGGTCTACTTCGTGACCTCGTCCGGAGCGAACCTCGCCGCTGAGGCCCTGCGCCGGGAGACCCGGGTCGAGCTCATGGAGCTGTTCACCCGGGCGGTGGACGCGAGGAAGTCCCCCGAACGACGGATCCGGCCCGCGGAAGCCGGGGTGATGGCGACCGGCCTGCTCTCGCTGGTCGAGACGGCGGCGGCATCCTGGCTGGCCGAGGACGCCGTCCTCGAAGGGCTCGGGCAGCGCCGATTCCTGCGGGAGACCGCCGCGCTGGCCGAGCGCATCGTCGGGGCCTGAGGCCCTGTTGCGGCATCACCGGCACCGTCGGAGTTGAACCACAACCGCCGAATGCCGACGACTTAGCGGTATGTATCTTCAGTAACTATCGTTCAGACCTGTGGAGGGCCGAGTCGTGCAGCGGGATCGACACACAGGACAGGTGCCACACGCCGGCAACCACGATGGGTAACCGGTTAGCCGTGGTGAGCGGCGGTGGTACGGGAATCGGCCGGGCGATCGCCGCGGCCCTGTGTGACGGCGGCCTCGACGTGCTCATTCTCGGGCGCCGCGCGGACGTGCTGGAACGCACGGCGGCGGAACTCACTGTGGCCGCGGCGACGGGGGCCTCGGTGACCTGGCAGGCCGCCGACATCACCGACCCGGCGGACGTGCAGCGGGTCGCCGACGTGGTCCAGGAGCGGTCCGGCCGGGTCGACGTCGTCGTCAACAACGCGGGTTCCCCGTCGCCGCGGGTTGACGGCGACCTCGCCGCGGTGGCCGAGGCATGGATGACGGCCCTGCGGGCGAACCTGCTCTCGGCCGTGCTGCTTACCCACGCCCTGGAACCGCTGCTGCGCCGGCCCGGCGGGCGGGTCGTCCTGGTGGGCTCGCAATCCGCCGCGACCGGTGGCGCGAGCGCGCCCTATGTCGCGGCCAAGGCAGCCCTGCACGGCTGGGTGCTCTCACTCGCCGCACGCCTGGGCCCCGACGGCGTCACAGCCAACGTGGTCTCCCCCGGCTATACGGCCGGCACCGAACTGGTGGCCGGCCGGATCTCCCCGCAGCGCCACGCGAGCCTGGTTGCCAGCATCGCCGCCGGCCGTCCCGCGCAACCGGACGAGGTCGCCGCTGTGGTCGCCTTCCTCGCCGCACCGGCCGCGTCCTCCGTCAACGGCCAGGTGATCGGCGTCGACGGCGGGACGGTCCCGCCCAGCTGACCCCACGCCCAGCCGACCCCACGCCCAGCCGAACTGCCCCGGCTATGTTGACCCCCGGTATTCACCTGCCTTCTGCCTTCCGTCCCCGGTTGTCAGTAGCTGTCATCCGATCGTCGAACACACCTGGTCGACATCCTGGATGGGTGAGCATCCACCCCTGCTCCCGTCTGCGAGCAGAGCGTCGTCGACGTCGAGGTTGGATGCCGGGGTGCGGTTGTACAGCTCCCAGCGAAGAACCCGGTGAGACCGGGTGAAAGTGGCGTCGCCGTTGCCGATCACAGTGTCCGCACCATCGAGTCGCAGGTGGTACCGCCGGACGAATGGCGGTTGAGAGCGAGCGGGCCGCCGATGCATGGGCTGGTCGGTTCGTGCTGCCCGTACGGTCCGACGGCGGCGACGAGCATGCTCTGAAGATCTCCTGGCAGCATCGCTGTAGGCGGCCTCGGCCTCCGCTGTTCTACTTCGCGTCTACTTCGCGTCTACTTCGCGGTGAAGCCGGCGTCGACCGGCAACGCGACGCCGGTGACGTACTTCGCCGCGTCGGAGACCAGCCACAGCACGGCGTCAGCGATGTCCTCGGGTTCGAGCGCGGGGACCGGCAGCGGGTTGGCCATACTCGCGCCGCGCTCAGGCCCCTGCTGGAGGTGCCGCTCGATGTGCTCATTACGGATCATCGGGGTGTTGACGCCGGTCGGATGCACGGTGTTGACCCGGATCGAGTGTGGCGCGAGCTCCAGAGCCAACGCCCGCATGATGCCGACCACCCCGTGCTTGCTTGCGGTGTAGGCGGTGGCGCCCACCGAGCCGTTGACAATGCCCTTGAGCCCAGCAGTGGAGCTGGTGAGCACGATGGCCCCGCCACGTGCCCCGGCCACCAGATGCGGGATTGCCGGTGCGAGTGTGTTCCAGACGCCGGTGAGGTTGATGTCGAGCGTCGCCGCCCACAGCTCGTCCGGGTCGTGCCGGGGGTCCGCTCCGATGGGGGCGATCGCGGCGTTGGCGACCACGATGTCCAGTCGCCCAAGCGTGGCCACCCCGCTGTCCACCGCGGCCCGCATGGCCGGTGCGTCCCGGACGTCGACCTGGTGGGCCACCACCCGGCGACCGAGCTTCTCGACCAAACGCCCGGTCTCGGCAAGATCCTCGAGGGTGGCGAGCGGGTAGTCGCACACCGGGATGTCCGCGCAGAGATCGGTCGCGATGATGTCCGCACCTTCGCCGGCCAGTGCCACCGCGTGCGCTCGGCCCTGCCCACGTGCGGCTCCGGTGATCAACGCGACCCGGCCATCCAGCTTACCCATCTGATATCTCCCGCCCTCGGCTCCCGGGGTGGGCGCGCATTGCGCACCGCGTTAACCATCCCGAGTTACTTACTTGATGACAAATCCAGTAACCATGTAGACAATCAGGGATGACGAAAGTCGTCAAGGACCGCCGCGTCCGGGTTCCACCCGCACGCTGCGGCCGGGGCGACGGGCTGTGGCGCCCTGGCCGGCGATGGTAATTTTATTCTATGACCAGTAACTTGGTTTCGGCCGACATCGGCCTTGCGGATCATTCGATATGGCGGCTTCCCGGCCAGCTGTGCGCTCTCCGTCCGGACGCCACCCAGTTGCTGGACCGCGTCAACGAACACGCCTGGCGTACTGCCGAACCGGCGCTGCTCGAACTCATGCGGCTACGGGTGGCTTGCCTAATCGGTAACCGGGCCGGCGAAGCGGCCCGGTCCCCGGCGGCTCGCACTGGAGATCTTTCCGAGGCGAAGATCGATGATCTGCCTGCGTATCCGACGTCGACGCACTTCTCGCCCGTGGAACGCGAATGCCTGGCCTTCGCCGAACAGTTCGTCATGGATGTCAGCGGGATGACGACGGCGGCGCTCGACGTCTTGGCTCACCAGCTGGGGCGCACAGAATTGTCCGATTTCGTCGGCGCGCTGTATGCCATCGAATTCACCCAGCGTTTGCAGATGGTCGCGCAGGTCCTGCTGGCACCAGTCGTTGAAGCGGCAGCGGCGCCTGCTCCGACGTCAGCCGTGGCCGACACCGCGAAGAGCGAGCCGCACCTCGACCTTCCCATGCGGAAGGTGCTCGCGACGTATCAGGACGCCGTGGTACGCGGCCAGGCCCTGGATTCGGTGACGACGGAACTCGTCCGACTGCGTTGCGCCCGGACGCACCGATGCCGTATCTGTCAGACGCTGCGGCTGGCGGATGCCCAAGCGGCCGGTGTCGACGAGACAATGACCGCGAAGATCGATTTCTACGAACGGAGTGATCTACCGGAACGGTGCAAGGTCGCGTTGCGGATCACGGACGCGTTCATCACCCGTCCGGATTCGCTGTCTGAAACCGTTGCCGAGCAGGCTCGCTCGTTCTTCAGCTCCGAGCAACTCGCGGAACTCTGTCTGGATATTACAAAGTGGAGTACACAGAAGATCAACGTAGCGCTGGGGACTGACGGCGCGGACAGATTGCCGACTAACAAGGCAGGGGTCTCCTTCTTCGGATTCGACGATGCCGGCCGCGTGGCGGGATTCTGGGCGAATTGAACGATCCAGCCGCTACGGCAATCCGGAGGGTTATTCAAAACCCCATGAAATTGAAAAGAAAAATAATCCACGAGTCGCATCGTATGCATCGTGGTAGGTGCGGTATGGACATCGATAGTCGGTATGGAGTATGCGCCACAACTTGAATTGCGCGACGACTCGCTCGACGGGTGCCCGAAGAGCGGAGAGCTCGGCGTTGCACTTCTTGTCCGTCTCGCTGAGTTCGCCCTCGGGCGGCCTTTTCCGCGGCGTGACCATTCCGCTACATCCTTGGTCGCCCCGTCGCCCCGTCGCCCCGTCGCCGCGGGCTGAGGGCGACCTCGCCACGGTGGCCGAGGCATGGACGACGGGCCTGAAGACAACCGAAGGCGTCCCGACGACGGCTGACACGGCTCGGTCGCGCTGCCCGATCTATCCCGATCCAGCGGCTCGGCCGGATCACCCAGAAGGTCGGGACGCGGGTGGGCTACACGTCGTCGGATTCCTCGGCCGGTAAGGCGGTGTCCAGGGTGGCGGATTTCGGTGCGGAAATGTCGACCTTCGGTGCCGGAATGTCAACAGAACCGTTACTGGACGCTCCATGGCCGGACTGTGACTGGCCCGAGAGCAGCGACCGTGCGAGCTGAAGGCCTGCGCTGCCCTGGGATAACGCCTGGGTCAGCAGTTCGGCGATACCGGTCGCGCCGTTGAGGAGAATCATCTGGTCGACGTCGCCGAAGGGCTTCGCCGCCGCCTCGACGATGGCCGGCCACTGCTCGGCGAGCTGCTGGCCGATCACCGCATCCTGGTTCACCGAAAGGGCGTCCGCCCGTGCCCTGATCGCCTCAGCCGCCGCCAGTCCCTTCGCCGCCAGGGTGGCGGCATCAGCCTCACCGATCGCGCGCCGGGCATGAGCGTCAGCATCCCCGATGATCCGGGTCGACTCGGCCTGCGCCGCAGCCACCAGCGTTGTCTCCTGGGCGCTCGCCTCCGCCGCGCTGATCTGTGCGTCGCGACTGGCACGCGCCAGGGTGGTCTGCTCGTAGGCGCGGGCGTCCGCCGGCTTGCGGACCGTCGCCTGTAGGCGCTGTTCCTCCCGATCACCCTCCAGCTGGGCGACCTTGGTCTGCTCGACCACCACCTGTTGGTGGGCGGTTGCCTCGGCCAGCGGGCCGGCCTGATGCGCCCGCGCTGCGGCCTCGTCGACCTCGGCCTGGAAACCCGACTGCTTGATCGCGCTGTTCCGAGCGGCCTCGGCCTTGAGCGCGGCGGCGATCTGCTCCTGTTCGGTCGCCTCCCGATCGGCCTGGGCCTCGGCGATCCGCGCCTGGGAGGCCACGGCGGCGACATGAGGACGCCCGAGGTTCTTGATGTAGCCGGTGGGGTCGTCGATCTCCTGAATCTGCAGGGAGTCGACGATCAGGCCGAGTTTCTGCATCTCCGTGCCGGAACTCGCCCGGGTCAGGGCCGTCAACTTCTCCCGATCCCTGATCATATCCTCGATGGTGAGCTGGCCGACCATCGCCCGGAGATGACCGGCGAACACATTGTGTACCCGGGCTTCCATCTTGTTCTGCTGGTCGAGGAACCTTCGGGCGGCATTGGCGATCGAGGCGTAATCGTCCCCGACCTTGAAGATCACTACACCGCGCACACCCACGGGGATTCCCTGCTGGGTGACGCAGTCGACGCTCAACTGGGCGGCCTGCAGGTCCAGGGAGAGGCGACGGACGTTCTGTCCGCCCGGCATGACCAGGACTCCCTTCCCGGTCACAATCTTGAAACCGAGGCTTTCGGCCACGGCATTGTCCGGGTTCCGGTATGCTCGTAAACCTGAAATGATCAAGGCTTCATTAGGTTCCGCCACGCGCCACATCAACTTGACGATGCCCACGACGAAGATGATGCCCACACCCGCTGCGATGAGGATCGGGATCACTGGATCTCCTCTGCTGAGATCATGGACCGCCGAGATTACGGGAATACACCGGCCGGCCCGGCGGGAACAGCACCGGCGTATTCACAATCTGGTGACGAACACGGTACGGGGTGGGTGATACTCCACGACGAGAACCCGCGCTCCGACCGCGATCGTCACACCGTCCTCAGCGGCATAGGCGTGGAACGCCTCCGCACCCCCGCGCACGGAGACCATCACCTCGCCCACTACACCCGGCATGATCGTCCCAGTGACCCGGGCCGTCTTGCCCAGCATGATCTGATCGGCCATGCACTCTCCCACTCGGCGTCGGGATTGAGCATAGACACTCACGGTTCCCGACGGTAAGCCCTCATTGGGAGATCCAAACGCCGCTGTCGCGAGCACGACGGGTCATCCCACCCGCACGGCTCAACGATGTGAATCTGATGCTCTTCCCACAGCACCAGATTCACATCGTTCCCAAAGAACGGCCGGGCCGCCGTCAGGACGGAGAGGGCGGAGAGGGCGGCGAGGGCGGAGAGGGCGGCGAGCCGCTCGGAGTTCCACCGCGCCAGGCGTCGGCGCCAGCTGATGTGGCCGCTGAGGTGGCCGCCCTGGCCTGCGCCACCTTGAGTTTCGCGATCTCGCTGGGCGGCACCTCCAGCTGCTCCGCCCACCGCCGGGTCGCCGACACCACCGCGACGCTGAGCACAACCATGCCCGTCGCCCCCAACAGGCCACCGATCCCGACGAGCAGACCCCCGCCTATCAGGAGTCCTCGACTGGGCTGAAATCCCCGGTCATATTCCTGATCAGCCATCATCCGCCACCTTGTCGTCTGCGACCGTGTCCGTCACCCTGTCACCCGTCGGTGATGGTGTGCGCGAGCGACACCACCACGAGCCGTGCGACATCAGCCCGGAGCTTCTCCGTCACCGATTCTGTCCACCCAGGGCTGCGGTACATCACCCACTGCGAGTGGTTCAGGAGTACAGACCCGATATGCGGGCGGGTGGACGATGACACGCGGACGGGGCTCAGACTCCGGTGGTGCCTGCGGCGGCCAGGGGCGCGGCCGAGAGCACCGTGACAGTGCCGGCGTTGCCGTCCACAGTCACTTCAACACCGTCGCGCAGCCGCGACGTGCCGTCCCCCACCGAGATGACACACGGGATGCCGAGCTCCCGGCAGACCACGACCGCGTGGCTGTTGAGCCCACCCACGTCCACCACGGCCGCGCCGGCCACGAGGAACAGCGGCGTCCACGCCGCGTCCGTGATCGGGGAGACGAGGACCTCGCCGGGTTCGAGAGCGTCACACTCGGCCAGATCGGTGACCACCCGAACGCGGCCGGTATAGGTCCCGTGGCTGCCTCCGACGCCGGTGAACACATCCCCCACGATCGCCGGCTCCGGACGCTCCCGGTCCCGGCGCGGCCAGCGCTCGATGTCGGGGTCCTGCGCGACGAAGAACGGCGGCTCCAGCTCGGCGAGCTCGCCGTATTCGACCAGCCGCTGTGCGATGACCTCGGTGAACCGGGCCGGGTCGGCGAGGTAGGCGTCGAGCTCATCCGCGAGCAGCATCATGACGTCCTCGGGCCGACCGAAACGGCCGGCCACGACACCGCGGCGACCGAGCTCACGGATTGTCATCCGGATCTCGTGCAGGGCGGCGACACAGTTGGCCTTGGTGCGTTCCCGCGCGGGCATCCAGACGTCGACGGCCTGCATGCCCACGTCGAACGTGGCCAGCGCCTGCGCGTTGTCGGCGAGCACCGTGCGGATCTCCGCCGCGGTCTGTGTCCGGCGGGCGGCGAGTGCCTCGTGGCGCACCGCCGGCGAGTGCGAGTCCGGGCTGTTGCGGAGCCGGTCGACCAGGGTGAGCGCCGCGGTCAGGTCCACTTCCCACGGCAGGGAGTGGATGTCCCACTCGTTGGGACCGCGATCACCGTAGTCGCCGAGGAACGCGGCGAAGGCATCGCGGAACGCACCGACGTCGCCGGTGACATCGGTGTCCAGCGCGGCGGCCACCGTGGCCGAGCCCTTGTCGAACAACGCGGCCAGCTCGCCGGACCCCACCACGATGCGCGACAGGTTCCACAACCCCACCGCCGGCGAGGCGGAGTCGATGTCGCCGATGCCGCTGATCAGATCGAGCAGATCGCCAGCGCGGCCCACGCTTTCGCACAGCGGTCCGAGGATGCCGGGCCCGAAGCTCGCCGGGAGGGTGGAGACCAGGTGCCGGTAGAAGATGCTCTTCTCGCTCTCGTCGAGCAGCGCCCGGGCCCGGGCGACCAGCTCGGCGTCGGACAGGGTCGTGAGGTCGGGCCGGTCACGGCGCATCGCCCGCACACGCTCGCGGTCCGCCACGGCATCGGTGAACTCCGTGACCGCGAGCAACCGTTGCACCGAGGCGCCGGCAGCCGCCGAGCGCTCGGCGTCCACATGGTCGGGATGGGAAACGTAGGGGGGGATGTCGGGGCGCTGGCCGACGAAGGCCAGGTCGGTCTGCTCCACCGGCATGCCCAGGCGCAGGGAGAACAGCCTCATGTGGGACAGGTTCAGGTAGAAGTAGCTCCCGAAGAGCCCCGCGATCTCGGGCCGGTCGATCGACAGCTCATCCTCGCGGTAGACGCCGATGTCGATGAAGCCCTGCCGCCAGGCCCGCAGCACGTGCACATAGGCCAGCGTCCAACCCAGGGGGCTCGCGGGCTCGGGCAGCGTCTCGCCCGCGTTTGCCCTGGTGTAATGCGGCAGCCGCGGGCTGCGCTCCCAGTCTGCGACCCAGCTCTGCACGACGCGTCCCTTCTCCCCTGACGCCAGGCGTCAGTACGGACCACCATGTGATGACCGTTACTAATGTGACGGCCATTACATGGCACTAACTATGTGTTGTCAATAGAAAGTCCGGGACGCGTACCCGGCCGCCGCGGCCGGGCTCACCGGGCCTGGCCGAGATCCTCGACGAGCTCGATGACGTTACCCTCGGGATCGGCCCAGAAGGCGATCAGCCGTCCACTCGCCTCGACCAACGCCGGGTCGGACAGGGGGCTCGCTCCCCCGTGGCGCATCCGCTCGGCGACCGCTGCGGCGTCGGTGACGTACAAGGTCAGGTAGGCAAGGCCGCGGCGGGTGGCGATCGGCACGGCGGGGGTGACCGCAGCCGTGTCGGCGGTGGGACGCACCAGCTTGATCCGTTCTCCCCACGGCGTGCGTAGCCAGACCACCGTGGTCGCCCCGCCGAGGCCCAGCTGCGCGTTGAGCTCGGCCGGGACATCGGAACGGCGTACCTCACTACATCCCAGCGCCTCGGTGTAGAAGCGGACCATACCGGCCAGGTCGGCGACGACGATCCCGACCTCCAACGCCTGGGTCATGACCGCCGAGGGAGCCGATGGCGACATCGCGGTCACTGTCCTCGCCTTCCAGCTTCTCGAATCAGGGGAACGCGCTGGACGAACCGGTGGGAGCCCGCCTGCGCCGCCGGCGGGCTGCCGGTCGTGGCGCCGAGTTCCCGCGCGAGCGCCGAGCCCCGGTCGTCCTGGATGTCGGCTATCACGACCCGGCCACCGCGCTCGACGAGCAGCCGGCAGGTGGCCTCGCCGATACCGCTGGCACCGCCGGTGACAACTGTGACGGAGCCGCCGTCCGCGGTGGCCATGGGTGTCCTGCCATCCCCGTTGACCAACCGTCACACCTCCTTGATCGCAGGATGTCGTGACGCCTATGACAGCCAAGAAACTAGAGAATGTCAATAGTAAGTACCGGATTACCTCAGGAAAGATCAATTGATCGACAACCGGGCCGGGCTGACCCGCCGGCGGACAGGTCGACCATCCAGCGTGGCGATGGGTGTGCATAATTCCAGTTTGGGGGGGATTACCATCTTCAAGGAGATTTATTCAGGATGGACGTCCTCCGACATTTTCGATCACGCCGGGCCCGGTCGCGCCCGAGATCCCGACGCCGACTTACTCCCCGCCTGGCGATCCTCAGCCTCGTGGCAGGGTTCATCTGCGCCACGGTGCCGTTCGTGGCCGCCACCGTTTTCACCAGGACGGCGGCGATCGACACCACGGCCACCTACCTGCTCGTGGCCCAGCACAGCGGCAAAGCCCTCGATGTCGGCGGCTGGTCCACCGCGGACGGCACCCCGGTGCAGCAGTGGACCAGGAACAATGGCGCGAACCAGCGGTGGCGGCTGACCGCGGCCGGCGACGGATATTACCGGATCATCAATGTGAACAGCGGCAAGGCGCTCGACGTCAGCGGCTGGTCCACCGCCGACGGCGCCCCCGTTGTGCAATGGACCGACACCGGCGGCGCCAACCAGCAGTGGCAGATCGCCGATGCGGCATCCGGCACCGTAAAGATCGTAAACCGGAACAGCGGCAAGGTGCTCGACGTCAGCGGCTGGTCCACCGCGGACGGCGCCCGCGTTGTGCAATGGACCGACACCGGCGGCGCCAACCAGCAGTGGAGCCTGGTGACGGTCGGCACCACACCCGCCGCCACAACGGCCACAACGGCCACAACGGCCACGGCGACGAGCCCGAGCCCCACGACGAGCAGGGGCACCAACACCGCGACGGCCACGGCGCAGCCGGCGGCCACCGGCCCGTACCAGTGGCGCAACGCCGAAATCGTCGGCGGCGGCTTCGTCACCGGGATCATCTTCAACCCGGCGCGCCAGGACCTCGTCTACGCCCGTACCGACATGGGCGGCGCCTACCGCTGGAACCCCTCGACCGGGCGCTGGATCCCGTTGACCGACCAGATCGCTCCGGACGACTGGACGCTGATGGGAATCGAGAGCCTCGCCACGGACCCGGTCGAACCCGACCGGGTGTACCTGGCCGCGGGTACGTACACCAATGGCTGGTCCGGAAACGGCGCGATCCTGCGCTCGGCCAACCAGGGCGCGAGCTTCCAGCGGACCAACCTGCCGTTCAAGCTGGGAGGCAACGAGAACGGACGCTCCATGGGTGAGCGCATGGCTATCGACCCCAACAAGAACTCCACGCTCTATCTGGGCACCCGCAACAACGGCCTGTGGCGCAGCACAGACTTCGCTGCGACCTGGAGCCAGGTCGCCGGCTTCCCCGTGACCGGACCGACCAGCAGCGTCGGGATCAGTTTCGTCACCTTCGACCCGGGGAGCGGCAGCGCAGGAGCAGGCAGTAAAACGATCTACGTAGGCGTTGCGGACACCGGCACGAGCCTTTACCGCAGCACCGACGGCGGCGCCTCCTGGCAAGCGGTACCGGGAGCCCCCACCGGCCAACTGCCACAACACGGAGTGCTTTCTTCCGAGGGCATTCTGTATCTGACCTACTCCAACGGCCCTGGCCCGAGCGGGATTACCGCCGGCGTGGTGTGGAAGTTCAACACCCACAGCGGCGCGTGGACCGACATCACTCCATCGACGGGCAGCTTCGGTTACGCCGGCGTCGCCGTCGACCGGGCCAGCCCGTCCACGGTCATGGTGACGACGATGGACCGCTGGTGGCCCCACGATGAGGTCTACCGGAGCACCAACGGCGGTGCGAGCTGGACCGCCCTGGGTGAGAAGGCCGTGCGCGACGCGTCCGCCGCGCCGTACATCGGCAATGAGTCGATCGGCCACTGGATGGGCGACATCGAGATCGACCCGTTCAACTCCAACAATGTCATGTACACGACCGGCAACGGAATCTGGGGAAGCGACGACGCCGGCGTGGCCGACAGCGGTGGGGCCACCCACTGGACCATCCGGGCTCGCGGCCTCGAAGAGACGTCCGTCATCGACCTGATCGCCCCACCGGGTGGCGCCTCCGTCATCAGCGCCCTCGGCGACGTCAGCGGCTTCCGCCACGACGACCTGACAACCGTGCCCCCGAGAGCAATGATCAACCCGAGGTTCAACAACACCAGCGGGATCGACTTCGCCGAGGCCGCACCGAGCGTCGTGGTCCGGGTCGGCACCGGCGCCGCTCCCTACGGCGCTCTGTCCACCGACGGGGGCGCGTCCTGGACGCCGTTCGCCGGCACGCCGAGCAGCGGCGGAGAAGGCGGCACGATCGCGGCCTCGGCGGACGGATCCACGTTCGTGTGGACGCCGAGCGGAAAGGTGCCCTCTTACTCCCGCGACCGCGGGAAGACCTGGGCGGCCAGCGGCGGCCTGCCCACCGACGCCACAGTGATCGCAGACAGGGCGCGAGCCGGCACGTTCTACTCGCTGGTGAGCGGGAGCCTCTACGTCTGCACCAACAACGGCGCCACCTTCTCGACCCGCTCCAGTGGGCTGGCAGCTGGCCAGCTGAAGGCGGTGCCTGGCCGCGAAGGCGACCTGTGGATCCCCAGCGCGAACGGGCTCTTCCACTCGACCAACGGCGGCACGAGCTTCACGAAGTTGTCCAGCGTCACCGAAGCCGCCGGTATCGGCTTCGGCAAACCCGCTCCTGGACGCAGTTACCAGGCTCTTTACATCACCGGACGGGTGAACGGCGTGCAGGGGGTCTTCCGCTCGGACGACAGCGGGGTGACCTGGATACGGATCAACGATGATGCACATCAGTGGGGCTGGCTGGGCCGCACGATCACCGGTGACCCCGACGTCTACGGCCGGGTGTACATCGGTACCAACGGTCGCGGCGTGCAGTACGGCAGCCCGAGCTAGGAGGCCGCTGAATAACGGCGTGCGCCGCCGTAGGCCATAATCCCCAGAGCGTCACTGGATCGGATGTCCGGTGTCGGGTCGCTGACGGCCTGACACCGGACATCGGGGTGATCCCGATGAGCAGCGCTACAGCAGCGGACGGCGGCGGTGGTCACGGTCGCCCAGCAGTGATCGCAACCTGCCGGCGAGTAACGGTAGGACCTCCGCCGGCGGCTGCGCACGCAGGCGGTTGGACAGGACCTCGATCGACATACCCGCCTGCGGGCAGTACCGGGTCGCGGCGGTCAGCACACCGGCCAGGTCGAACTCGCCGTCACCGGGTGGCCGCCGGTTGGCCAGGCAGTCGGCCAACAGGTCGTCGTCCTCGGCCACCAGCGGTCCGTCGGACAGCTGCACCCGCACCACGGACGGCCAGATACCGGCGGTGAGATCGTCCAGGGTCTGGCCGCCGCGGTAGACATGCCAGACATCCACGCAGATCCCGCCGTTGGCGCGACCGGCGGCGCGCACGACCGACGCCGCCGTGGCCGCGTCGGGCAGATTGGTGAACGGCAGGAACTCGATGCCGACCACGACACCACCACCCCCACCCACGCCCGCCGCCCGGTCGCAGAGGGCGGCGAACCGAGCCGCAGCCTCATCCAGACCGCCTTCGTAGGAACCGAGAGCGCCGACGTAGGGAACCCGTAGCCGGTCCGCGGCGCTCCAACAGAGGTCCTCGGCCGCGTCGGGCGCCGCGCCAAACGGCCGCAACGCCTCCAGCTCCCCCACGACGACACCGGCCTCGGCACACAGGTCCTCCAGTTCGGCCAGGCTGTGCCCGGCCGCCAGCCAGTCGCGCAACCAGCTCAGGCTCAGGCCGATGGAGGTGAAGCCGGCGGCGCGGGCCACCTGAGCCCGCCGCAGTGGCTCCAGCGGCGCCAGGGTGTGAAACGCCAGCGTCACACCGCCGAGATCGTCCGGCGCGGCTGCGTCCAGACCCGCGCTCACTGGGCGCCCAGGTCCTCGGGTGCCGCCTGCGGTGCGGTGGCCCACATCTTCGCCCCGTCGAAGCCGGTACGCCGCTGCGGAACGACCTCGATGATCACCCGGGCCGTCGAATCGAGCAAGCGGGCGAACTCCGCCTGTTTGGCCGGATCACCGGGTCGCATCGCCGCGGCGAACTCCGGCAGAAACCAGTCCTTGGTCGCACGGTCGTCGTGGACGACGGCCAGCCCCCGGTAGGTCAGCGAGCGCCGCGCCGGGATGCCGGAGCCCTTGCTACTCACCACGACGGACACCCGGTTGTCACGGCGCATCGCTGCGACCCGTGGCCGCCAGTCCGTGGCCGTCACCCAGAAACGACCCCGACGGAAC
Source organism: Protofrankia sp. Cas3 (assembly GCF_963555955.1). NCBI lineage: Bacteria > Bacillati > Actinomycetota > Actinomycetes > Frankiales > Frankiaceae > Protofrankia > Protofrankia sp. Cas3. Next base: position 46 of record NZ_CAUVXP010000078.1, on the reverse strand, counting down.
ATGTAGTTGACCACCGCGCCGAGAGGATGCCCCGTCGCGTTCACCC
>NZ_CAUVXP010000077.1:0-26885 GCF_963555955.1 Protofrankia sp. Cas3 | reverse complement strand
GCCTTGAGGACCCGCGCCATCTCGGTGAGCGCACCCGGGCCGTCATCGAAGTGCTCGATCGCGCAGACCGACATCACCACGTCGAAGGAACCGTCGGCGAACGGCAGCGTGAGCGCATCCCCCTCGATGAGGGCGGGACGCCCGCGCAATCTGCGACCGAAATCCAGTTTGCCCCGGGCAAGATCGACACAAACGGCCCGAGCTCCGCGCCGGACGGCCCGACCAGCCCAGTAGCCATCGCCACCGGCGACGTCCAGGACGGTACGCCCGGTGAGCTCACCCGCCCACTCCAGCAACGTGCCCACTTCACGGCGACGAATCACATGCACCTGGTGACCGACATAGGCCACAGCCTGGTCACGTAGCGAACTCGCAGACCACCCCGAGGACGGCATTCCCGGCGAAGGCACCCCTGGCACGAGCCACAGTCTGCCCGCCGGCAGCCGACTGGACATCCCGAGCCGACAGCACTACACGCAGCATCGACAACGGTACAAAAAGCAACACAAGGCACTTTCAAGCATATACGGAGAGTGCTCTAACGGGCGCCCGTAGCACCCATGACCACATCCAGGTAGCGAGCCCACGCCGCATCCGCGTCCGGGGGGACAACCCTTGCCCGCAAGGCCTTGAGCACTCCCGGCTCGTAGAGCCGCCGCAGCGTCCCGGCCAACGACACCGAGTCGCCGGGTGCGGCAAGAAGCCCGTCCACGCCATCACGTACGGTCTCGGCCAATCCGCCGACCCGGGTCGCCACCACCGGCAGACCGTGCAGGTGGGCAAGGTCGACGTTCTGGGTCGCCGTCCCCGCCCGGTACGGCAGAACGAGCGCATCCGCGGTCGCGAACAACGCCGGCACATCGGTCACCGACACATATCCGGGACGCAGCTCCACCCGCGCGGTCAGGCCGAGCTCGGCGACGAGCTCGCGGGTGCGCTCGACACCACCCCAGAACTCCCCGGCGACGGTCAGGCACACATCGGGCGGCCCGGCCGCCAATGCCCGCAGCAGGACATCCAGACCTTTGTACGGTCGGATCAGCCCGAAGAACAACAACCTGCGCCGGACGCGATCCCCGTCTCCTGCTCGGTCTCCTGCTCCATCCCCATCGGGGGACGGTCGAATGTCACCATCCGCGGTATCCATCTCACGCCACGTCCGCAGATGCGGCGCCATCACAGCGACCGCCACCGGCCGATCCGTCAGCGCACGGGCCTGTTCAGCCTCGGCCGACGTGTGTACGACGACTCCCGACACCCGCCGCAGCACGGCCCGGATCAGCGGTTCATCGCCGGCGCGCCGCTCATGCGGCAACACGTTGTGGCACAGGGCGAGGACGGCAGGCCCACCAGCCCGAGGCCCACCAACCGGTCGGAGGCCGGCGAGGATACCCCCCGGTCGGAGGCCGGCGATCATCGTCCCCGCCGGTCGGAGGCCGGCGAGGATACCCAGATGGGCCGGCGCCTGGATCGGGGTCACCACCACGATGATCACCGCATCGGCGCTGTGGTACAGCCGCCGGCCAAGCCGTACCCACGAATCCGGGCGGCACCACGACAGCGGATACGCCGTGGCCGCGAAGGGCTCTGTCTCGGGGTGACTCACGCGCTGGCGACCCGGGTAGAGCCGGGCCGGATACTGCCGCGACCATGACTCTATCCGCACACTGTGGCCACGCCCTGCGAGCCGGTGTGCCAACTCCGTCGTGTGCTGAGCGACACCTCCCTTGTACGGGTGGGTCGGACCGACGATCGCAATACGCGCCCGGGCTGTTCCGGGCGGCGACGGCCCACCTGTCGACATCTCAGGTATCACTGCGGGAACGGACTATCAGGTCGCCGATCAGGGCCAGTACCACGATCTGGAAGCCGACCAGGATCGCCAACAGAGTGGACGTGGTGACCCGCAGGTTGTAGTGGATGAGATCCACGGCGAGCTTCACGAAACCCAACCCCATGATCCACAAGGCGATCGGCATCAGCACCCTGATCGGGTCGAAGTACATGACCATCCGCAGCACCTGCAGGATGTAGCGGCGCGCGTCCCGAAACGGATGGAACTTGCTCGTACCCGACCGCTTCGCGTAGTGGATCGGAATGTAGTCCACGGGGTGCTGATTCGACAGGAATGCCATCGTAATCGTGGTGACGCAGGAGAATCCAGGCGGTAGCAGCCGCAGATACGGCAGGGACACGTCTCGCCGAAATGCCCGTAGACCCGAGTTCAGATCGGGAATCTTCATGCCGGTCAGGCGCTGCGCAATCATCCGGATGAACCACTTGGCCGGTACCCGTGCCCATTTGTGTGTTCCCTCCTCCGTGATACGCGCACCCACAACCTGATCAACGTCGGGGTTGGCATCGAGATGGCGGACGAACTCCGGGATCCGGTCATTCGGATAGGTCATGTCCGCGTCGGTCCAGACCACGATCGTCCCGCGGGCGTCCTGCGTGCCGATGCGGCGAGCGGTGCCCGAGCCGCCGTTGCGGCGGAACGAAATCAGCCGCATCCGCGGGAACCGGTGCATCACACCACGCAGCAGGGCGGCAGTGTTGTCGGTCGACTTGTCGTCGATTACCAGCAGTTCGTAACTGTAGCCGCTGGCATCCATGGCGGCACTGATCCGCTCCAACTCGCGGACCACATGATCCTGCTCGTTATAGCACGGAAGCACGATAGTCACGTATGGCGCGGCAGTTACGTACGGCTCGGCAGTTATCTCCGCTATCGGCCCGACCCCGGATCGCTGTCGGTTCAGGGTGGGCGTGCCCGCCGTTGCGATGCTCGAAATCGAGATGTCCGCGGTCGGAGCGTCTGCGGTCGGAGCGTCTGCGGTAGGGGTACTCGCGGTCGGTGTACTCGGAACCGGTGTACTCGGACCGACCGATGCACGGACAACACTGCCACTCACGTCGACGCTGCTCCTGATAGTCAGCCGGAACGCACGGGTTCACCGGTACCGCTGGAGTGCTGGAGTGCTGGACTGCTCACGGATCGGTCGAAGTGAATGATCGCCTCCTCCCCCGCATACGCCTGGATCCCAGAGTTGCACGGCAGGTCCAAACGCCGGGGATGGAGGCCCCTTCGCGGGTACAACACGACCATGATCGCGTCGTCTCCGACCGGTTAGGCTCATCAACCATGGATGGACTCAGCGATCGTCTCGGCCGTCATGTCAGAACGCTTGACCGGCAGTTCGTCCACGACCTTCGGGAATACGCCCGAAACGTCAGGACGCTGCGCGCGGGGCGGGAGGCGTCCGCACGCTCCTTCGCGGCGGGGTTGCGCTACCCGATCGCGCACGGGCAGCCGATCTGGATCGGATCGCCGACCGTCATCGAAGGGCACGAACGCATCGAGTTCGCCGACGGCGCGGCCCTGCGGATCGGCCTCGGCCCGTTCGGGATCTCGACCCACCGGGACACCTCCGTGCTGCGGATCCATCCCGAAGGACGACTGCGGTGCGAGGGGGTCGTGTCGGTGCAGCGCGGGGCACGCATCGTGGTGGACTCCGGCCTGCTGCAGCTCGGCCACAACGTCAACATCAACGGCTTCGCGAAGATTCTCGTGCGGGAACGCGTGAGTATCGGAGCGGGCTGCACCATCTCCTGGGACACCCAGATCCTCGACAACGACTTCCACCCCATGACCGTGGACGGGGTGGAGCAGCCGATGAGCGCCCCGGTGATCCTGGAGGATCGCGCCTGGATCGGCACCCGGGCGATCGTCCTGAAGGGAGTGACGATCGGCGAGGGCGCCGTGGTCGCCGCGGGCGCCGTGGTGACCCGCGACGTCCCACCGAAGACAATCGTCGCGGGCTCGCCAGCCAAGATCGTCGGCCAGGTCGACTCCTGGCGGTAGCTCGGCAGAAGCCGCCGGCAGCATCACGGGAGAGAGCGACACATCCCGAGGCTATCACCGATAGTAGCTTTTCACATACTTAGAGTTGTTACACTGCCCGACGTCGATCAGGTGCGAACGAATCGGGGCCGACATGACCGTCGTGGGCGTTCGGGATGGGGGCGTCCGGGATGCGGGCGTCCAGGATGCGGGCGTCCGGGATGCGGAGGCGTTCGGATCCCGGCCGACTCATGCCGCCGCCGCCGGACGGTTCGGTCCGCTGGAACTGGTGCGTCGAACCCCGGCGCACATCTGGTTGGTCACCGGGCTTTTCAGCCTCCTGCTCGCGTGCTGGTCGGTACTGGTGCCTCAGTATCACGCACCGGACGAACCGAACCACGTCGACGCGATCATGCGACTCGTCCAGGGCGACGGCTGGCCGCGTCCGGGCAACGCCTTCGTGACGGCCGACGGAGTCGGAGCCATCGCGGTGTCACCGTTCGGCAGCCCCGGGGATCCCTACGACCTGACGGTGGACCCGGTCCCCGAGCGGGACGCGGTAGCGCGGTCAGCGCGACCCGCCTGGGACAGACTTGCCAACCCCGGGCAGCCGCCAGGCTCCATCCAGCAGCTCGTCCAACATCCACCGTTGTACTACTGGGTGAACGCCACCATCCTCGCCGCGTTCCCGGGCGGCGGGGACACCCTGCGCTGGGACGTGACCATCGGCCTGCTTCGGATGATCAGCGTGGCGATGGTGGCACCGCTGCCGCTGCTCGCGTATGCGGCCACCCGCCGGCTGCACCCGTCCCCTGTCGCCGCGACGGTCGCAGCACTGACGCCCTTCGCCGTTCCACAACTGGTCCACATCGGCTCCAGCGTCAACAACGACAACCTGCTGGTCCTGTTGGGCGCGCTGGTCACGGTGGCGGTCGCCCACATCCTGACCGGGGACACCTCGGCGCGGACAGCGGGGTGGACCGGCCTGCTGACCGGACTGGCGCTGCTCACGAAGTCCTTCGCGGTTGTGCTGGTGGCCATGGTCGGCGCCGCGTATGTGATCAGCTGGCTACGCGGAGCGCGCCCGTCCAGGTCGTCGATCGCACTGTGCAGTTTCATGATCATTACTGCCGGCGGCTGGTGGTGGCTGGTCAACATCATCAGATGGGGCACGTTCCAACCGCGTACACCGGGCTTTCCACCCGGCCGGTACGTCGGATCGGACTGGACCGTCTACTGGAGCTGGATGTCGCAGGGCTTGCTGGGTCGCTGGTGGGGTTCGATCGGATGGTACGAGGTCGATCTGCCGTTGCCGCTGGTGGTCGCAGCCTCGGGTGTCGTCGCCGGGCTGGCCGCCTGCGCCGTGATCCGCACTGCCGGCCGGAGGAACCGGACGAACCTGGTGTTCATGCTGTGGCCGACCAGCGCCCTGCTGGTCGTCGTCGCGGTCGGGGCAGCCATGCACGTGGCGGACACCGGGCACATCACCGGAGTCTCCGGTCGATACCTGTTCACCGGCTTCACCGGGATAGCCGTGCTGGTCGGCACCGGGACGGCCACACTGCGACCCCGCTTTGCCCGGTGGATGCCGCTCGCGCTCCTGACCGCCGCAGTCGGCATGCAAGCGGAGTCGATCAGCGAGGTCGTCACCTACTTCTGGCGCCCGCCCGCGGGTGGCGTCACCGAAGCCTGGCATGCCATGACCGCCTGGTCGCCGTGGCCGACGATCGTTGTGGAGGTCGTCTTCGTGTCCACTGTCGTCCTCACCGTCGTGACCGCGGTGGCGGTGACACGCGCATGGCGGGAACCGACGGGCGGGCGCACCGCCCGCGCGGCAACACCCGCCGTGGCGGGGGCACCGTGCGCCGAGCTGGACGCGGTGCCGGCCGGGCGCGACACGGTGCCGGCCAAGCTGGACGGGGTGCCGGCCGGGCGTGACGCGGTGCCGGCCGGGCGGGCGCAGAGATCCCCGGCCACGATCGAAGTGATCGACACCCGCCGGCTCGACGCATCCGTTCGGCACCGCCAGGGTCCCGACCTACCACCAGTCGTGTCGTTGTCGGGAAATGTCACACTGCTCGGACAACCAGGCAAATCAGGGAAACCAGGTGGCCGGTGGCCACTCCCGCCGCACACTGTCCGGCCACCCGACGAGCCCTCCTCCTGACAAGGACACAGCCTGACGAGGACGCCGCCTGACAGGCGGAACAGACCCGGGACGGGACCGCGTACGCTGCGCACAGGAACGCCCGAGGCCAGGGCATCGCAAAATCGGTATCAGGAGGACGCGGGTGTCCCTGCCGCCCTCGCCATCCGGCGCATCCGCGACACCCCCCGCGGCGCTGGCTCCCTCCGACCCTGCGAGCCTGGGCCGCTACGTGCTGCTCGGTCGTCTCGGCGAGGGCGGCATGGGCACGGTTTACCTGGGCCGCGCCCCGGATGACCGACTGGTCGCGGTCAAGGTGATCCGCGCCGAGCTCGCCCGCGTCCCGGAGTTCCGCGCCCGGTTCCGCCGAGAGGCCGCCGTCGCCCAACGGGTCGCCCGGTTCTGCACCGCCGAGGTTCTCGACGTGGTCGACCCCGCCGACGGCGCGCCGTACCTGGTCACCGAGTACATCGACGGCCCCACGCTGACGCAGGCCGTAGCCCGCGGCGGTCCACTGACCTCAGCCGATCTCGAACGGGTCGCGGTCAGTGTCGCCGCCGCCCTCACCGCCATCCACGCGGCCGGTCTGATCCACCGCGACCTGAAGCCGTCCAACGTCCTGCTCTCACCGCTGGGGCCACGGGTCATCGACTTCGGTATCGCCCGCGCCGTGGATGCCGAAACCATCATCAGCAAAGACCTGCACGTGGTCGGAACGCCCGCGTTCATGGCGCCGGAACAGGCCATCGGGGACCCGGTCACCGCGGCCGCCGACATCTTCTCCTGGGGCGGGCTCGTCACCTTCGCGGGAACGGGTTCGTACCCGTTCGGGGAAGGCCCGACGCACGCCCAGCTCTACCGGGTCGTCCACCATGAGCCGAACCTGGACGGCCTGCCGGACATGCTGCGCGACGTGGTCGAAGCGGCGATGCACAAGGCGCCGAACGCGCGGCCCAGTGCCCAGGAGCTGCTGATTCGCCTGGTCAACCTGGGCACGACCACCAAGCCCGACCCCGAGGTCACCCAGCTCGTGCGGACCGCCTCGGCATCCCTGCTGCCACTGCAGATGACGCCCCCCGACAACGGCACATCCCAGACACAGGCAGCACAGGCAGCACAGGCAGCACCGGCAGCACCGGCAGCTGTCTCACCGACGAGACACGCCGGCGACCGGATCACAGTCGACCAGACCGACCCGGGCAGCCACCGGCGCCGGCCTCGGCTCCCGTGGCGCAGCCCACTCGGCCGGGTGGCGACGGTGCTCTGCGGCGCCGTCGCTCTGGTGGTCGCCACCGTCATAGCGATCATGGCAATGGTCCCCGCCAACGGGTCGGGGACCGATGTCCGGGGGTGGGCCGAGGTCGCACGCACGGTCGCGGCGGATGCCGACGCGACCCGAGGCCTCAACGCCACCCTGGCCGCCCGGCTCAGCCTCGCGGCCTACCGGATCTCGCCCGGTCCGCAAACGCGGGCGAGCCTGATCACGTCGTTCGCGGGACGTTACGCCACGCCACTGACCGGTCATACCCTGTCCATCCTCGGTGGAGCGTTCAGCCTCGACGGCAATCTGTTCGCCACCGCGAGCGCGGACCGGACCGTCGAGCTCTGGGACGTCACCAGACCGGCCCAACCGACCCTGCTCGCGACCCTGACCGGGCACACGGACTGGGTCCTTGCGGTCGCGTTCAGCCCGGACGGCCGGACCCTGGCGACCGGCGGTAACGACGGCACCGCGCGGCTGTGGGACATCACCGATCCGCACAAGCCGGTGACCCGCGCAACCCTGACCGGACACAACGCGCATGTCCGGGACGTCGCGTTCAGCCCGAACGGGCGCCTGCTCGCGACCGCCGGGGACGACAACACCGCCCGGCTCTGGGACGTGACCGACCAAGCCAGGCCGCGCCAGCTCAGCGTGCTCGCCCGACATCAAAGCTGGGTGCAGGACGTCGCGTTCAGCCCCGACGGGCGCCGGCTGGCGACCGCGAGCGCCGACAGAACCGCCCGTCTCTGGGACATCAGCGAGCCCACCCAGCCGGTCCCCCTCGCTTCTCTCAACGGCCACACCGACTTCGTGTGGACGGTCGCCTTCAGCCCGGACGGGAACACGCTGGCGACCGGGAGCTACGACGGCACCGTTCGTCTGTGGGATGTGCGCGATGCGCGGGCCCCGACGAACCGATCGACGATCAAGGCGGATCCCCGCTGGGTCCTTGACACCGCGTTCAGCCGGGACGGTCGCATGCTGGTCACGTCCGGTTGGGACACCACCGCGCATCTATGGGACGTCTCCGACCCCGACCACCCGCTGCCGGCAGGGGTGATCAGCGGCCACACCGACTGGGTCCAGGGGTTCGCCCTGCACCCCGACGGCCACACATTGATCACATTCAGTGACGACCGGACCGCACGCATCGCGACCATCGACCCGGACGCGCTTGCCACGCGCGCCTGCGCCGACGACGGCAACCGCCTGAGTTCCGCCGAGTGGGCGGCCCACATCCCTGCGCTGCCGTACTCCGGGATGTGTTAGCAGACCAGTCGTCCAGTCACGGGTCACCGGTCACCCGTCACCGGTCACCGGTCACCGCGCAACAGCGATATGGCGGCCCGCAGCCGCGGATCACCGATCCGGGTCCGCAGCGCGGTGCCCGCCGCACGGGCCGCGTGCACCAGAGCCGACTCGTGCGCCGGTGCGCCCTGCGGCCTCGACGCGCGTGCGACCGGCCACGATCGCGAACTCATCGACCCCAGGTCGGCACGCAGCTGTCGGGACGTGTCGCGCTCGGCTTCCAGCGCCCGCTCGCCCGCAGCCACCGCATCGAGCAACCTGAGCTCGTGCGCCGCGTGGTCGGCGACGGTTGCGTCGATGCGTGCCCACTCCCGCTGCCGGCGCCGGGCCGCCTCGGTCATCTCGTCCTGGAGACGGATCACGTACAGGTAGAGATCCAGGCGGTTACGTTCCATCCGGGTCAGCAGACCGTTGCCAACCCAGGGGGTCAGCAGAGCCCCCACCCTGGCTGCCCAGGGCGCCCGCCGGTCCACCACAACACCCAGACCGAAAATCGGCGAGACCAGGTGGAAACGCAGCTCAGGTCGGTCCGCGACGAAGTCCTCCACGGCCGTGCGGACGCCGTTGTGCGGGCCACCTTCAGTCAGCGCCCAGGCGAAGGCACCTTCGCCCCGAAAGCCACCCCGCACCGCCGCCACGCTGTCCAGCCGTACCCCGTGCTCCCACGAGTAGGGCTGCCGCTCCCGCTGCGGGATCCGGTCAGGCCCGTAGTACTGATCACGGCGGCCGGCAGGCCAACCCACGTCATGCAGGATGACCAACGGAAAGTGGCTGCGTCCGTGGGCACGGGCCGCCTCCTCGACGGCGCGCAGCTCCGCGGACACGGTGGGGAAGTTGTGGTCACCGTCGATCAGGTAGGCATCGGCCGGCGGAAGGCCGTCCAGTGCCTGCGGGCTGAAGCCGCGCACCATCACGACCTCGACGTCCTGCCCCGACCCGGGGACGCCGCGAGGGTCGGGATCAACGATCAGTAGCCTGCCACCACCATGACGTCGCAGCATGTCCACGAGCAGGGAGCTGGTGACGCCACTCTCCGAACCGATCTCGGTGACACTGCGGGCCCGCACGGTCTCCAACAGGGGCAGCCACACCTCCCGGAGCTCGGCGAGGGAGTGCAGCAGCAACGGTTGGAGGGTGCGCTCGGTAACAGATTCAACGGTGCCACCCGACCCGCCGTCGTCCACAGGGCCGTCGTCCACAGGGCCCTCGTCCACACCAACTTCGTCCACACCAACTTCGTCCACAGCAACCTCATCCGCTTAGAGCGCTCCAGCCGATTCTCCCCCGTGGAGCGCTGGACCAGGCTCGCCGGGTCAGAATCGGGTTTCGAACTCCCGCAGCAACCGGCGCGCGGCGCGACGCGGCAACGGCGTGGTCCCGGCCGGCCGGGTTGCGATCGTCAACGGGTCGGAACTGATTGCCAGCCAGCCGAAGGCCATCTCGACGTCGATGGCGTAGGTCGCCGCGAGATGTGCCTGCGCCACCGGATCGATGACGTAGACGAACTGCGGGTCGTCGCTGTGGATCTCGATCAGATTCGGCTGCAGGGCCCGCGCCCCGACCAGGTGAAATCCTGGGTGGTCGACCACCGACGTAATCGCGACCGTGTGCGGCTCGGCCAGGTTGTTGAGATGGAAGGACAGCCGCAGCCAGTCCAGCCGCATCAACCCACGCCGACCAGCCGGGTCGATGCGCACCCGGCGGACCCCGACCCCGTCGATCCGCAGGCGTACCCACGACAGCCCGTCGCGCGCGGACCGGGTGACCACGGACTCCTTCGGCCCGTTGATGAAGTCGCCACCGGTGTCGACATAGACCTCGACCGGTCCGGCAGCGGCCTCCGGCGAGACCTCCGCCGCGGAGATCCCGGCGTTCGTCGCCAGCCCACTGACAACCGCAAGGGGCCGGTTCGCCACCGTCGCGACCCCGGCCGGCCAGTAGAGTTCCTGCATTGGGATCTTTTCAAGATCAGCCGCCGTGAGGTAGGGCATCCGGCGCAGCAGATCGGCGGGCAGCAGCCCCTCGGACGCATCCGACCCGAAGTTGTCATCGTGTGCCCATACCCCGAACGCGAGCGCCTCGGACGAGGTGGGCCGGGTCACGAACCGCGCGAGGGAGCGCAGAGCCGCCAGCCGCGCCCCGTCATCGAGCAGGGACGGCATCGGCGTCTCCGACCGGCGGTAGCGCAGCCATTCCCGCTGGTAAGCAAGCACCCCGTCCTGGACGGCTACGCGCTGTGCGACCTGGGTTCGGGTTGTGTGATCGGGGCCGAGGACGGGGTTGCGGTCCTCGTCGAAACCGATCAATGAGCCTATATCGGGCATGCAGAGCTGTTCGAGCACCTCGGGACTACGCATCACCTGGCCGAACAGCGCATCGGGTTCGCCGCCCGAGGCGATGTATCCCTCCAGGCGCAGCCCGGCAAGACGGTGCGCCTGCGAGCCGGCGCTCGTCGCCAGGTACAGGCCGACCACCTCGGCCTCACGACCGCAGGCGGTCAGCAGGCGTTGCAGCAGCGCCTGGATGGTGCCACCCCAGCCGAGGTCGACGACGACGATCGTGTCCGCCCCGCCGAGGTGTGCGTCCAGGTAGCGCAGGAAGCGCTCGCGCAGCCGGCTGGCGGTCAGCACGATCTCGCTGCGAACGCGCTCGTCAGCGCACAGGGCCTCCAGGGTCTCGGAGAGCAGACCCGGGACGTCAAGACGCCGGCTGGCCAGCGCGGACAACCCCGCCACCTCGTCCATGCCGACTCCGAGCTGGCGCAGCAGCTGGCCGACACTCGGCGGGCGCCGACGCGCCAGGAAGCCGCGCAGCTCCTGCGGGGTGCCTTCGTAAATGTTGGCCAGTGCGCACACGTGGCGCGAGGCCCACAGCGTGGACGCCTCGATCCCGAGCTCGCCGGCCGGCTCCCGCAGGACCCGGGCGAGGAAGGCCCCTTCGCGCATCAGGCAGTGGACGCGGTCGACTCCGAGCTCCGCCGCCCGCGCGGCCGCCCACTCGCCGAAGCCGGTGAACACCGGACCGAAAACGGTCGCGCCGGTCTCCCAGTGCCGGCGCAGGCCCGAGGGAACCGCGGTGGCATCGGTGCGGTGCAGGGTCCGGGCCCGAAGCGCGGTCATACCGTAGTCGCCGTGTTCGGAGTCGATCGCGGTATCGGAGGTCGGACCGCCACGCAGCCCTTCCAGGGTGAGTGTCGCCTCCAGCGCACCGGCGTACTTGGGGTAGTGAACCGCGATGATGCCGTGCTCGCGGGCGCCCTCGACGTCGGCCACCGGGTTGTCACCAAGGTGGATGACCCGGGAGGGCGCCACGCCCACGGCGGTCAGCACATGGGTGAACAGACCCTCACTCTTGCTCACACCCGCGTCGCTGGAGGTGAGGATCTGGGTGAACCTGATCCCGGCGAGCTCCGGCCGGCGCAGCAGCCCGCGGAGCTGGTCCGGGGAGAAATAGGTGTCGGAGACCAGGTACACCGGCCGGCCGAGCTTGGTGATCGTGAGTTCGGCGAGCTCGGCGACGGCGAGGTCGGCGCGGCAGACATCGCGCTCGAGGGTGACCTCCATGGCGATCAGATCGTCGATGTCACCGCTGCCGGGGATGGCGGGCATGAGTGCCGACCAGATCTCGTCGAGGCGGGCCTCCAACGTGCCCCGCAGTGACTTCGCGTGTTGCCGGGCCAGGTTCTCCGCATGCACCCGGAGCTGGGCGAACTGCCCCGCGGTCACGGTCGGCGGCAGCAGGCCAGCCGTGGCCAGGCGGCGTCCGAGCAGCAGGAAGGCATGGGTGGGTTCGGGAACCAGCCGAAACAACAACGTGTCGAACACGTCCAGGGTGAGGACCTCGGCGCCCCCGGACTCCAGCTGGGACCAGACCTCACGGATCCGGACGTCGGTGAACACGGGCGTCCTCCACCGGCGGCCATCACGGCCACCTCCGACGGGCCGGCTGATGCCCGGGTGATCCTCGGACAGCGGCCGGCCGGAGCTGAATGAACGGGCCGATACTATGGATCGGCTCTGGAGCTACGGTCACCGGAGTGCCCTACCTGCGGACGCGTCGCTTCGGTATACCTGGTGCGATACCTTGCGCGGCCCGTACGGTAGGTCGTTTTCGGCGTACCGGTACCGATTTTGCCATATCTTGACGCGGCTCACGGAAGGTTGTTGGTGTCGAACCTGATTGACGAGCGGTCCGCACCCGCGATCCAGTCCGACGGCGAGCACCGTGGCCCGCAGGGGCGCGACGGGCAGGAGTCGCGGATCCTCGCGCGCCGCAGCCGTGCCCAGACCCGGGTACGTTGGGAACTGCTGCGGAACCTGATCCGCAAGGACCTCAAGGTCAAATACAAGGGCTCGACCCTCGGTTTCGCCTGGTCGCTGGCGAATCCGCTGCTGCTGCTAGCCGTGTACACCCTTGTCTTCCAGGTCATCATGAGCGCCGGGGTCCCCCGGTTCGGGGTGTACCTGATGTCCGGCCTGCTGATCTGGAACGCCTTCTCGGCGAGCGTGTCGTCGGCATCGGGCAGCGTCGTCTTCAACGCGAACCTCGTGAAGAAAGTCCGGTTTCCGCTGCCGGTACTGCCGCTTTCCGCGGTCGGCTTCGCCCTCGTCCACTTCGTCCTGCAGCTGATCGTGCTCTTCGTGGTGGTCGTGGCGCTGGGTTACAGCTTCTTCGGGCTCCAGCTGCTCCTGCTCGTGCCCGCATTCGCGGTAGCGATGATCTTCACTGTCGGCCTGTCCATGCTCGTGTCGGGCCTCAACGTCCGCTACCGCGATACCGAGCACCTGCTGGAGGTGGCCCTGCTCGCGTGGTTCTGGCTCAACCCGATCGTGTATCCCGTCGGACTCATCCGCAAACTGCTGCACGAGTGGACCTGGATCTACTTCGTCAATCCGATGGCGACGGTGGTGGCAACCTTCCAGCGAGCGATCTACAAGGAGCCGTCGGTGAACCCCGCCACCGGAGCGGGCATCCTTGCCGACCCCGGCTACCTCTTCTACCTTGAGCACCTTGCCATCGCGGGTGTGATGTCGCTGGGCCTGCTCTGGCTGGGAGTACATGTGTTCCGCAGGATGCAGGCCGACTTCGCGGAAGATCTTTAAGGACGGGCGACAGACGTGTCAGCGCAGCAGTCACCGGCGCAACCGGCCGCCCTCAATGCGTCGGGGAACACCACGGCGATACCCGCAGCGGCAGCCACCGCCGCATCGACGGCGGGCCGGCCTGGGACGGCTGCCCCGATCGTGATCCAGGCAACCGGGGTGGGCAAGAAATTCGTCTCCTACCACCGGCGGGCGACCAGCCTGAAAGAGGTGTTCGTGCGTCGTGGGCACACCCACGGGGACGACTTCTGGGCGCTGCGCGACATCGACGTGGAGATCGGGCGCGGCCAGACCGTGGGCCTGGCCGGGGCGAACGGCTCCGGCAAGTCCACGTTGTTGAAGGTACTGGCCGGAATCCTGCGCCCAACCCACGGTGACGTGTCGGTCAGCGGGCGGATCGCGTCCCTCCTGGAGCTCGGGGCCGGCTTCAACGGCGAGCTCACCGGCCGGGACAACGTCTACCTCAACGCCTCTCTGCTGGGGCTGTCCCGCCGCGAGATCGACCGGATGTTCGACTCGATCGTCGACTTCGCCGAACTCCCGCACAAGATTGACGATGAGGTCAAGCACTACTCGTCCGGCCAGTACGTCCGGCTCGGGTTCGCGGTGGCCGTCCATGTCGATCCGGACGTGCTGCTCGTCGACGAGGTCCTCGCGGTCGGGGACGAGGCATTCCAGAAGAAGTGTCTGGCAAAGATCGACGCCTTTCGGGCCGAAGGCCGCACGATCCTGTTCGTCACCCACTCGCTGGATCTGATCGAGGGCATGTGCGACCGGATTCTGGTTCTTGAATCCGGATCGATGATTTTCGACGGCGCGCCGGCCGTCGGCACCCGGCTACTGCGGCAGCGGTTGGGTAGCCTGCCTTCGGACGGTCCGGTGCCCCACGATCTCGCCGTTGCCCGGCCCACCTCGGTGACCTTCAGCCGGGACCCGGCCGGGCCGCCCCAGGTCCAGTTCAGCCCCGGCGAGAGACTTACCGTCAGCGTCACCCTGGATGTGACCGAACACGCGCCGGAACGGCTCTACCTGCACGTCTATGCCCTGGGGCCGAGCGAACTGCCGGTCTGGTTGATGGAGACGCCTGCGGGCGGCGTGCCGGGGGGCGTGCCGGGGGTCAGCGGCACCCGCACGGTGGACTTCACCGTGCCCAGCCTCCCCGAGCTGCTCGGCGCGTTCGCGATCAGCGTGCACGTCTCCGACGCCGCGACCGGAACAGAGATCACCAAACGGAGGTTCGAGGATCTGTTCGGAATCAGCGGATCGCAGGCCGGCGGTCTACTCAAGATCGATTACGAAACGGGAACCCGCCCATGAGCACCCAGGAAGGCGGCCCCACGCCGCCGGCGACCGTTGTAATCGTCAACTGGAACGGTGCGCACCTGCTGCCCGCCTGTCTGGACGCGGTGGCCAAGCAGGTCAGCGACTTCACCTTCGAAACATGGGTGGTCGACAACGCGTCGATGGACTCCTCCAGGACGCTGTTGGCCGAGCGGTACCCGTGGGTCCGGATGGTCCCGTCCGAGGTGAACCTCGGCTTCGCCGGCGGCAACAACCTGGCGCTGCGGATGGTCACCACCCCCTACGCCGTCCTACTCAACAATGACGCCGTCCCCGAACCGGACTGGTTGGCGAACCTGCTGGCCCCGTTCACCGACGCCACCGACGCCACCGGGGGCGCGGATCTCGGCGCGGTCACCGGCAAGGTGGTGTTCCTCCCCCGTTTCCTGCGGCTGCGGCTGTCGACCTCGACCTTCACACCGGGTGCGCACGACTCCCGCGCGCTTGGCGTCCGGATCTCATCGGTGACCGTCAACGACCGGGAGGTCCTCCATGACGTGTTGTGGGAAAAGCTGACCTTCGGTGCTGAAGGCGGTTCATCCGCGCCGTTCTTCTGGACCCGCGGTGACGGCGAGCTCGCCGTCCCGGTGCCCGAGGGCGGCCCGGTCACCATCGGCTTCACCTGGTCCGGCGAGGCGCGCAAGTCGGTCACACTGAGCTGGGACGGCGGCCGCACCACCCTCGCCGCCGGCGCCGAACCGTCCACCGTGGAACTGGTCGTCCCCGACGGTGTGGCCCGCGTCGACGTGATCAACAATGTCGGTGGGATCGTGCTGCGGGACGGCTACGGCGCCGACCGCGGCTACCAGGAGATCGACACCGGCCAGTTCGCCGGGTCCGAGGATGTGTTCACCGCCTGCGGGAACGGCATGGCCATCCGCACGGCGCTCGGGCGGGAACTCGGCTGGTTCGACGACGACTTCTTCCTCTACTACGAGGACACCGACCTGTCCTGGCGCATCCGCTCCCGCGGATACACAATTCGCTACATTCCGACCGCGGTTCTGCGGCACGTGCACTCCGCGTCCAGCGTCGAGTGGTCACCGCTGTTCGTCTTCCATACCGACCGTAACCGACTGTTGATGCTCACCAAGAACGCGAGCACCGGGGTCGCCCTGGCCGCGGTCAGCCGTTACCCGCTCACAACCGCCTCGATGGCCATCCGCGCGCTACGGCAGGCCTGGGCCGTCCGTGGCCGGCCCGCGCTGCGACCGACCGTGCTTCGACTGAAGGTCATGGCGTCCTTCCTGCGGCTGCTCCCGGTGATGCTGCGCCGACGGCGCACGCTGGCGCGCACCGCGTCGGTAGGCCACCGTGAGCTGGAGACCTGGCTGGCGCGGCGATGACCACGCAGCCGGCTGCGACACAGGCCCAGCACAAGCGGCCCGAGCCGGGCGAAGGCCGGCATCCGGTCACCGGGCACAGGGGTGGGCAGGGGTCGGCCAGCGGAGTACGGGCCGCCGTTTACAACCGGTTCTGGCACTCCATGGGCGGTGGCGAACGCCACAACGGGATGATCGCCCAAGTGCTTGCCGCCGAAGGCGCCCAGGTGGACATCCTCGGCCATGCCGAGGTCGACCTGGCGGCCATTGGTGATCATCTAGGGCTCGACCTCACCGGCTGCCGCTACCGCCTGCTGCCTGACCGGGGTGACGACGCTGTCGCCGAGCTCAGCGCCGAGTACGACCTGTTCGTCAACGGCTCGTACATGAGCCGGCTGGTGCCTCGCTCAACCCATGCGGCACACCTGTGTTTCTTCCCGACACCAGCTGATCATGACGCACCGGGGTGGCGCAGGGCCGCCATCCGCGCGTGCGGCCCGCTGCTGCGCGGTGTTCGCCCGACCGTCGGCTACGGCACGGGTTGGTACCCGCCGGAAGGGGGGCGTCGCAGACAGTGGATCTGGACGAACGGCACGGGGATCCTCGCGGTTTCGGCGGGCGGCGAACGGGAGCTACGCGCTGACATCGGCCGTCCCGGGGCTTGCGGCACGGTGCGGTTGCGCGTCCAGGACGCCGACGGGCGGACCCTTGCCGCCGTTGAGGTCGACGGGTCGTTCAGGACGGTCGCGGTGCCGTTGCCCGCATCGTCCGGCGGCTGCGAGCTGACGCTGGTCAGCGACACGTTCACACCCGCGTCCACCAACGCGTCCACCAGCGCGTGCACACCCGCACCGGACGACACCGCTTCGCCGGACGGCACACCTTCCCGGGATCTGCGCCAACTCGGCGTGGCGGTCAGCCGACCGCGGGTGACCGACCAGCAGGACGGGGCCCGAGCCCGGCTCGCGTTGCGTTTCCCCTGGCTGCTGGCCAACCCGCGCGATCTGGACTATCTCGCCTCATACGACGTGGTGATGGCGAATTCGGCCTACACCCGGGGCTGGATCGGACGCCTGTGGCGCGTGGACGCGGACGTCCTCTACCCGCCCATCCAGGTGGAGCGCCTTACCCCGGCCAGTACTCGGGAACGCGCGGTGCTCACGGTCGGGCGCCTGTTCGCGCCCGGTCTCGGGCACGCCAAGCGCCAGCTGGAAATGGTCGAGTGGTTCGGTGAGCTCTACCGCTCCGGCGCGCTACCGGATTGGCGGATGCACGTCGTCGGCGGCTGCGAGGAGTCCCAGCTGCCATACCTGGAGAAGATCCGGGAGGCCGCCCGTGGCCTGCCAGTCGACATCCATCCGAACGCGCCACGCCACGAGGTCGAGCGGCTGCTGTCGACCTGCTCGGTCTTCTGGTCCGCAACCGGATACGGCCAGGACGGCGATCGCCGGCCATGGACGGCCGAGCACTTCGGGATGACCACGGTCGAGGCGATGGCCGGGGGCTGCGTGCCGGTGGTGATCGACCGCGCCGGCCAACGGGAGATCGTCCGCCACGGACTCGACGGCCTGCGCTGGACGTCCCCGGCGCAGCTCGCCTCGTTCACCAGACGCCTGGCAACCGAGGACGGCATGCGGGCACGGTTGGCTGCGAGCGCCGTCACCCGGGCACAGGAGTTCTCCGACGCGGCATTCGCCGACCGCTGGCGGGAGATCGCCACCCGTCACCGGCTGTATGCCCCCTGAACCGGCGCCCTGCCGAGCCGGGCACTGCTGACCCGGGCTCCCCTGGACCGGGCCCCTGACCTGGCAAGGCCGAGACTGAAAGGATCACGGTTGATGCGGGTCATCCTGGACGGCACGCCGTTACTCGGCACGCCCACGGGAGTTGGCCGCTACACCGGCCAACTGCTCGCCGAGCTGCCCACCCTGCCCGGTCTGGACGTGGCCGCAACGGCGTTCACCTGGCGCGGGCTGGAGAACTTCGCTCCCGCGTTGCCGCCAGGTGTACGCCCGGCCGCGCGCCGGGTTCCGGCCCGGATCGTGCACGAGGCCTGGGCCCGCACCGAACTGCCGAAGCTCGAGTGGCTGACCGGGCCAGTCGACGTGGTGCACGCCACAAACTTCGTGCTGCCGCCACCGCGGCGGGCCCGCGGCGTCCTCACCATCCACGATCTGGCCTATCTGAAGCTGACCGGTACCGTGTCCGCGGCCTCGGCCCGCTACCGGGATCTGGTCCCGCGCGGCCTGCGCCGCGCCGCCGCCGTGATCACACCCAGCCAGGCGATCGCCACGGAGGTCATCGACACCTACCGGCTGGACCCGGCAATGGTGACCGTGACGCCGCTGGGCGTGGACGCCGCATGGTTCAGCGCCTCCCCGCCATCGCGACGCTGGCTCACCGCCCACGGCCTGCCCGCCAGATACCTGCTTTTCGTCGGTACGGTCGAACCGCGCAAGAATCTCCCAACCCTGCTGGAGGCGGTCCGCGGCCTGCACTCCGAGGTCAGCGACGCCCCACCACTGGTCCTGGTCGGACCCGCCGGGTGGGGACCCACTCTCGATCTTGCCGGGCTGCCGGGGGGAACCGTCATCAGCGCCGGCTATGTTCGGACGGACGAACTTCGGCGCCTGGTCGCCGGGGCCAGCGCTCTGTGCTTCCCATCGTTCTACGAGGGGTTCGGCCTACCGCCGCTGGAGGCGCTGGCAGCCGGAACCCCGGTGGTGGCGGCTGACATCCCAGCGGTCCGAGAGGTCGTCGGCCCGATGTCGGGCAACGCCGTGCGGCTGGTTCCACCGACGGAGGCCGATGCGTTCACCGACGCCCTGATCGGCGCGCTCAAGGACGAGGTGGACCCCGGGCCGGGACGCGCCTACGCCCGGACCTTCACCTGGCGACGCACGGCCGAACGCACCGCCGCCGTCTATCACTCGATCGCCTGACCCCGCGTCACCCGACTCCAGGCGACCGTGACGACGTGCTGACTTTCAGCATCAAGGGGTGCTCGTTTCCAGCCTGAAGGGGTGCTCGTTTCTAGCCTGAAGGGGTGCCGATTTCTAACTTTGAGTGCCGCCGATGTCTAGCATGCAGAGGTGCCGATTTCTAACATCGAGGATCCCGGTCCGGACCGGGCCAGCAAGGCCCGGCACCCGTCGACGGCTTCGGCGGCCCTGCGGCGAAACCTCCTGCCGGTACTGGTCGACCTGATCGCCTCCGAACCTGTCGTGGTCGTCAACGGCGCCCGGACCGCTGGCAAGAGCACCCTGTTGCGGCGGCTCGCCCGCCACCACCAGACCGAGGTCGTCGACCTTGACGACCTCGCCACGCGGCACGCTGTCGCCACCGACCCGGCCTTCTTCGCCGCAGCGCCGTCCCCGGTGCTTGTCGACGAGTTCCAGCACGTCCCCGAGCTCCTTGACGCGATCAAGGCGGAACTGAACCGCGACCTGCGGCCGGGACGATTCGTCCTCACCGGGTCAACGCGTTACCTCACGATGCCGACGTTGTCCCAGTCGTTGGCGGGCCGCGTCCATATCGCCACGCTGTGGCCACTTGCGCAAGCGGAGCTGAGCCAGCCCGACGGCAGCCAGCCAGAAAATGACCTGTCCGCCCGTGACCAGCAGCCCGCGACCTTCGTTGACCAGCTCACGAGCGATCCGGAATCGCTGGTCGCCAACCGTTCACCGGCGCTGCCTCGAGACGACGTGACCCGACTGGTGCTGGCCGGCGGATTCCCGCTGACGCTCGGGCGTCCGGAAGGTCCCGCCCGCAGTCGCTGGTTCCGGGACTACGTTCGAACGGTCATCGAACGGGACGTCCTGGAAATCCGCAAGATCAGGCAACGCAGCCTGCTACCGCTCATCCTGCGGCAGCTCGCGGCCCGCACCGGCGGGATACTCAAGGCATCAGACATCGCGCGGGCGGTCGGCCAAGACCAGAATCTCGTCGGAGACTTCATCCAGCTCCTGGAGACGGTGTTCCTCGTCCACCGGCTTCCGGCATTCGGCCGGACCCTCAACAGCCGGGTTACGGCCAGCCCCAAGGTGCACCTTGTCGACTCCGGGCTGGGCGCCTACCTGCTCGGTCTCACCGAACGCCGCCTGGTTGCCCGCGACCCCGCGGCCCTCACCGAATTCGGCCACCTGCTGGAGACATTCGTCGTAAACGAGATCATCAAGCAGGTGGGATGGTCGCAGACATATGTCGAACCCGCACACTTCCGGACGAGTGACGGCCAGGAGGTCGACCTCGTCCTCGAAGCCGACGACGGACGTGTCGCGGCCGTGGAGGTCAAGGCCGGCTCTCGGGTACCCGGCGAGGACCTGCGTGGCCTGCGACTGCTCCGGGACAAACTCGGGCATCAATTCATCGGCGGCGTCGTCCTCTATCTTGGTGAGCGCAGCTATCACGCTGACGACCGGCTGTACGTGGTGCCCGTCGACCGCCTCTGGACGTAAGGATGACGTCACGGCGGTCGGGTGCAGACCTGGTGGCATGCGCCACGCTCGTCGGACTCGACGTCGCGGTCATCGTCGCCTTATGGCCGACCCTGGTCCGGCCGCTCTGGTACGACGAGGCATGGCGCGCCTATCACATCAGCGTCGGTGCAGGCTGGTTCGAAACCCTCAGAACGGCGAACGCGCCGCTGTCATTCGGCTGGTTCACGGTCGAGAAGCTGGCGGTCACGGTTGGCGGCAACACCGAAGGAGTCCTGCGGCTGCCGCAGATCGTCGCGCTGATCGCGCTGTCGCTGTTCACCTATGCACTGGGCCGGTGGTGGCTCTCCCGGCCCGCGGCCACGATCGTCGCCGGACTGCTGAGCGTCAACGGCGGGCTGCTCGTCTACGGAATGCAGCTGAAGTCCTACCTGCCGGAGGCCACCTGCGCGGTGGCCACGCTGTACCTGTGGCTGCGGGCGCGTTGTGCCGTGACCGCCGGCGGCTCGCCGTGGCGGGCGCAGCTGGGCATGGCGGTATGCGCGGTCATGAGCGTCACGTCGCTGTTCGTCCTCGCTCCCCTGCTGCTACTGGACGTGCTGGACGCCGGCCAGGCGGTGGGCTCACGGCGTCCGGCCGTCCTGCGCCTGATCGGATCGGTGCTGGTCGGCGCCACCGGGGCCGTGCATCTCGCGCTGTTCGTCCTGCCGCAGAGCTACCTGGCCGCGAATCCCTACTGGCGGAACTTCTTCATCACCCGGAACACCGCGGTCGGCCAGCTGCGCACGGCCGGCTGGGAGCTGCCGCGCAACGCGTTCACGGCGGCGATGACCCGTCCGGACGGGCAGTTCGGCTCGCCCTTCACCGGTTCGCCGCTGCTGGCCGACCCCGACCAGCGACTGCACGTGTGCGTGATCGCGGGGGCACTGCTGTGTTGGGCGGTCGGCAGCTATGTCGCGGCACGGGACCGGGCCGGCCGGGCGTTGCTGGTCGCGCTCGGCGGAACGCTGCTGCTGATCGTGCTGGCCTCGGCGCGAGGACAGTGGCCGGTCGGCTTCGTGCGGGCCAACCTGTTCGTGGTACCGTTACTGTACGTAGTCGCAGGTATCGGCGCATCGGCTCTGGTCGGGCTCGCCCGGTCACGGATCGGACACGCGCGAATCGGACGAGTCTGGCGGATCCGTCGGTCGGTCATGGTGATCCCCGTACTGGCCGTTCCGCTGGCGGTGGTTGTGGCCGCAGCCGTGGCCGTCACGGCGGTAAGCGCCCAGCGGATCCTCCAGATCCGGGCCAGTGCGTACAGTCCCCTGTTACTCGGGGACATGCGGGAGCTGGTCGCCACCGCCGAGCGGACCGCTCGGCCGGGTGACATCCAGATCGTGATCCCCGGCCGGTGGGATGAAAGGCAGTGGTACAAGGCACAGCAGTACTACGTGTCGTACTACAGCGGTTACCAGGCGTCCGCTTTACCACGGCTGCCGATCGCCGAGGTGAACACCCTGGTCCTACCCCCGCTGGGTTGGAACACCTCGATACCGGCGTTCCTCGCCGCGCGTCCGGACGCCGGTGCGCTGTACCTGATCACCTACAACCTGGTCTTCCCGAACAGTCTTCACAGCCTTGACAGCATGCTCGCCGCGCTCGGCTGGTGCCCGGACGACACCGGCCGGCGGTCCTGGCCGTTGACCGGCCAGCTCACCCGCTTCATCCACTGCCCGCCGCCCGCAACCGCAACGAGATAGATGAAGATCAACGCTCGCATCCCAGCCGTAGACGGCAACGAGTTGCCAGATCCAGGAAGTTGCCTATGCTTGGCAAGTCTCTAGATTTGGCAAGCAGCTGCTGGGAGGGTCGTGTCTTTTCTTGATTGTCGGCAACTGCTCTCCAGCGGCGTCGATCGCCTCCTGTCGCATGTTCGTTTCGTGGTTGTCAGTGGGCTTTACTCGCCGGCTATTGTTCGGCGAGGTGGATAAGCACACCGTTCTCATCACGCCAGGGCAGGTCGTGTGTGGCGAGGCGTTCGAGGGTGGGTAGGTCGATACGTCGTGCTCCGACTGATTCGGTGAGAACGGTGGAGGCCTGGATGTTCGCGGCCACGCCCAGGTAGAGCAGGATCGCTGAGACGAATATTCCGGCCGTCCACCACAGGCTTGCCATTACCGCAAGAGTTCCGATCAGGAAGGTGAAGGGGAGCACCAGGCCCATCCGGAGTTCGTATTCCGCCCGATAGCGGTCGTAGGCGGCGTAGATGTCGGCTTCACGGCCCACGATCCGGACGGGGGTACGCAGGAGATCGAGCCGGCATTCTTCCTGGGGGTCAGCGGTGTCGAGCAGCGCGTCGAGGAGACGGGCACGCACCGCCGGGGTGATGCGGGCCTGTTCGATGACGATATCCGGATCCGCCTCGAAGCCCGCAGCGAGACTGGTGCCATGTGCGGCAGCGGTGACCTGAACCGCGTGGAGCCGTCTCGCTGTTTCCGCGCGGATGACGCCGTCGGCGAGGAAACGTTCGTCTATGCGCAGGTAGACCAGCGATATGATCGTGGCGCGGACGCGTTGCCATTGGGCGCGGGGCATGAATCGGCGCAGACGGGTGGCGGCGAGGAGATTCCCGAGCCGGTTGATCAGCGGGTTGGCGGCGATGGACACCACGCCGACCAGGTACGCGGCAAAGGTGACCGCTGCCGTGACGGCGGCCCGCCCGGCGGCACTGCCGAGTGTGACGACGTCGTGAACGACGCCGGTGGGATGCGCCGAGGGCTCAAGGTGCGGTGCGAAGACGAGCCACAGACCGAACAGCCACAGGTAACCCGCGGCGACCGGTGCGCGTAGGTCTCGCAGACCGGGCAGCAGCGCAGCGAGCACGGTGTGACCGTAACTGGCCGATGCTGTGCGGGTATGTGCCGGGTCGGGTGTGTAATACCGGTGGGACAGTCACGGCTCACGCCAGGTGACGGGGGGTGCCGGTGGTGGCTGCGGTGGTGTTCGTGCACGGAATCGGGCAGCAGCAGCGGGGGCCGGCGACGCTGGCCGGCCCGTGGCAGGCCGCGCTCGCCGACGGCGTGTGGAAGGCCGGCCATGGCAGCCTCGCGGTCCGACTCCGCCAACCGCCCGGAACCGCCGGGGCGCTCGACGTCGAGATGGCCTTCTACGCCGACCTGTTCGACCCGCCGGACCGGCAGGGCCGGTCGACCGACCTGGGTGACCTCGACCCGTCCGAGGTGGCGGCGCTCGAAGAACTGGCCGGGGTCCTGCTCCGCCGGGCCGCCGGCGCGGCGGGCACCGAGGCGGACAGGCGTACCGCCCAGGACGAGGTGGCCCGGCTGGAGGGCAGGCTCGGTGAGCTGCAGGGCGTCGGGAACGTGGCCCGCGGTGCGTTGGCGGCGGTGGCACGGCTGCGCTGGTTCGGCCCGTTCGGGATGGCCGTCGCGCAGCGGTTCGTCGTCCGCGCGCTCGTGCAGGTCGTGCGCTACCTCCACGAACCCGTGCTGCGCCAGCAGGTGCAGGCCCGGGTCGCCGGTGTCGTCGGTGACGACACCCGGGTGCTGATCGGGCATTCCCTCGGGTCCGTGGTCGCCTTCGAAGCGGCCTGTCGGATGGGTGGCAGACTTCCCCTGCTGGTCACGTTGGGTAGCCCATTGGGGATCCGCCGGCTCGTCTACGACCGGCTCGAGCCGCAGCCGCCACGGTTCCCCGAGCGGGTGGACCGGTGGGTCAACGTCGCCGCGGACGATGACATCGTGGCCGCGGTACCGGGCCTGACCGGCCTGTTCCCCGCGGACGCACCGCCAGCCGGGACACCCGCCAGCCGGGCCGTCGACAACCGGACGGTTGATAACCGCACCGTTGACAACGGGTCCGCCCCACACGACGTGATCCACTACCTCACCAAAAAGGCGGTCGGCGCTCCGGTTGCCGACGCGCTCGCCGCCGACGACTCACCCCAAGCCGGGGGGCAGCGGTGACCGGCCGGGTGGTTCTGGTGATCGGGTCGCAGTGCGAGGCGCTGGGGGACCTGTCATTCCTACCCACGCTGGCGCAGGAACTGTACGCCGCGTTCACCGACCCCCTGGTGGGTGGCTGCGGATCCGCGCTCGGCGACCAGCCAGGGCTCGTCCTCAACCCGACGCTGTCGGACATGGCCGCTCGGGTCATGGCGGCGTTCCGGTTCGCCCATGACAACGGGTCGGCGTTGTTCCTCGCGTTCGTGGGCCATGGGCAGGTCGGGTTCGACGGGTCCACCACGACGGGCCTGTCCGACTTCTACCTCCTGCCCTACGACTGCGCCGACCCGGACCGGCCGTCGACCGGTAACGCGTGGCTGGTCGGGCAACGCCTACGGGAACTCCTCCGCGACCATGACCAGATCGACGGGCTGGTGGTTCTGCTCGACGCCTGCCACAGCGGGCAGGCCGCGGTGGAGGTCGCCCGCGGGGTGGCCTCGGTCGCCATGGCCGCGGGGAGCAGGTTCGACCTCCTGACCGCGACCGACGATCGGCCCGCCGCGGACGGCTGCTTCACCCGAGCGCTGACCGGACTGCTGCGCGCCGGGCACGCCGGGCGCGGTGCATGGATCGGCTGCCAGGACGCCCGTGACCTGATCGCGTGCCGCGGCCAGTCACCGCAGCGCAGCATGTTCGACGGCCGTCGAGTCACCGACGAAGGCGATCCCGGGTTGTGGCTGGCGCCCAACCGGCAGCGTGCCCCCGGCCGTATCCCACCCCCGGGCGATCCGGCGGGTGCGATGGCCGACGACCTCACCACCGGCCTGGAAACCCCGCGGATGGTAGAGGGGCTGCTCGCCCGCGCCAGCCGCGCCCGCTGGCTTGCCGTGGTCGGCCCGGCCGGCTCGGGCAAGTCCACGCTGCTCAGCGCGCTCGCCCGACCTGAACTGACCAGTGCCGCGGTCCCGGACCGGTTCCTCCATGCGCTGGTCTATCTCGACCGCACCACCACCCTGTACTCCCTCACCGACGCTCTGCACAAAAATCTCGATCACAGCGTCCCCGGGTTCCGCATGGCCGTGGCGGCCTACCGCGACAGCCAACCCGCGGACACACTGGACCAGCAACCGCCCCTCGTCCACGACGTGACCGGGCCGCTGCGGCACCTTCCCGGCGATGAGATCATCCGGCTGGGTGTCGACGGTCTCGACCAGCTCGACGACACCACCGGCGACGGCGTCGTAGCCGCTCTCGTCGCCATGGCCGAGGATCCCGACCTTCCCCGACTGCGGCTGATCGTGACCAGCCGCGAGCCCGGCCCCGCGGTGAGCGGCGGGCAGCAGTTCACGGTCGACACCGCGGCCCCGGCCAGTCTGGCTCGCTACCTGCAGCGCCGCCGCGTCCCGCCCGCCGCCGCCGACACCCTCGCCGCCCTGTGCGCCCGCGGGGCCAGCGCCTGGCTGTTGGCACGCCTGATCGCCGACACCTACGCCGCGCTCACCCAGACCGAACGCGACACCCTGCTCGAACGTCTGCACCTCGGCGACAGCCGGACCGAGCTCCTGGCCGGGCTGTTCGACCGGATCATCGACCAGGCCTGCATCGACCAGGCCGGCGCCGACGACGCCACCGCATGGACCAGCACCCTCCTGCCCGTGCTGACCCCGCTCACCGCCGCCGGCGCCGGGCCGGTGATCCCGATCGATCTGCTCACCGCGGCCAGCGGCTGGCTCGACGGACCCGACCGGCCGAAGGACGTCCGCGACGTCCTGGTCCGGCTGGGCCGGCTCGTCGTGCGCTCCCAACCCGGCACCGCCGGAGAACTGGTCGGGTTGTTCCATCCCGCCCTCGTCGATCATCTCAGTCGCCATACCCGCCGACCCCTCGACCCGGCCGCGGGCCGGCGCATCCTGCTCAACGAAGTCGAGAAACTCGCGCCCATCACCGGTATCTACACCGACAATCCCCTGTACCGGTGGGCCGCTGGATCCGAAGCCGAATATCTGTGGCAGAACGGGCAGATCAGCGCCGCTCTCCGCGCCCTGCGACGCCGGCCGCTGCCGACCCCCCGCGCCAACCTCACCCGCTGGACTGAGTGGCACCCCCGCATCCGCACCGCACGCGGCCCCGACCACCCCGACACCCTGACCACCCGGGGCAACATCGCCTACTGGATCGGGG
>NZ_CAUVXP010000076.1:0-26896 GCF_963555955.1 Protofrankia sp. Cas3 | reverse complement strand
TCCACGAACCCACCGGGAACATGGTCGTCGACATCGGTGGTGGGACAACGGAGGTGGCGGTCATCTCCCTTGGCGGGATCGTGACGAGCCAGTCCATCCGAACCGCGGGGGACGAGCTTGACACAGCGATCATCTCCTATGTCAAGAAGGAGTACTCGCTCATGCTCGGCGAGCGGACGGCGGAAGAGATCAAGATGGCGATCGGGTCCGCCCACAAGATGTCGGACGAGCCCAGCGCAGAAATCCGCGGCCGGGACCTGGTCTCCGGCCTACCCAAGACCATCGTCGTCACTGCCGAGGAGATTCGTAAGGCCATCGAGGAACCGGTGAACGCGGTGATCGATGCCGTCAAGGTCACCCTCGACAAGTGCCCGCCGGAGTTGTCCGGCGACATCATGGACCGCGGCATCGTCCTGACTGGTGGGGGAGCGCTGCTGCGTGGTCTGGACGAGCGTCTGCGCCACGAGACCGGGATGCCGATCCATATCGCGGACAATCCACTGCACTCGGTCGCCATGGGTTCCGGCAAGTGCGTCGAGGAGTTCGAGGCGCTGCAGCAGGTGCTCATATCCGAGCCTCGCCGTTGACCCGACCTGAGGTCATCCGATCTGTTCAGATCGTACCGAGTGGGATGTCGATCGGCAGGAACACTGACCGGCGGTTCGCTCGTCCGATGTACTGATGCGGTTCCAGTTTGGCGTCGCCGGGCACCGCGATGCCCGAAGTGGCATCGTCGTCGACGGCGTTGGCACGGACGGCAGGGCCGTGGATGGAATTGCCAGGTATGGAGGCCGGCGGTGGGACGTGAGAACCGGCGCTCCCGGGTGGTCGTCATCGGGCTGCTGGTCGTGGCGTTCATTCTGATCACAGTCGACTACCGCTCGAGCGACAGCTCGTCAGGATTGCGGGGCGTGCTGCGAGGCGGATTCGCAACGGTCGAGGGCGCTCTGACCGCCGTTACCCGCCCGATCGGGCGGACGGTGTCCTCCCTGGCGCACCCCAATCGTTAC
This sequence comes from Protofrankia sp. Cas3, assembly GCF_963555955.1. Taxonomy (NCBI): domain Bacteria; kingdom Bacillati; phylum Actinomycetota; class Actinomycetes; order Frankiales; family Frankiaceae; genus Protofrankia; species Protofrankia sp. Cas3. The sequence goes on along the minus strand of NZ_CAUVXP010000076.1, from coordinate 25,886 downwards.
CAACGGCGCGCCGACGCACTAGCCGCGGAGAACGCCGACCTCAAGCGCCAGCTTGCCGATGACGCCGAGGTACGGCGGCAGGCCGCCGGGCTGGCCAACCTGCGGTTGCTCGCGGACAGGGGGCAGTACTCGATCATAGCGGCAAGAGTGATCGCGATTGGCGACATCACCGGGACCGAATGGTCGGTCACCGTCAACGCCGGCAGTGCGGACGGAGTCATTCCGGACAGACTGGTGCTCGACAGCGACGGACTCGTCGGGGCCGTGCTGTCCTCGACCGCCCACACCGCGGTGATCCGCCTCGCCTGCGATCCCGCGAGTCACATCGGCGCCCGCTTGGAGGGTGCCCGGTTGCTCGGCGCAGTCGCTGGCACAGGTAGCCCGGACGCCTTGGCATTCACCCTCTACGACGCGACGCGCCAGGTGAAGGTCGGCGACCGGGTGGTCTCCTTCGGCAGTGCGGATTATGTCGGTGGGGTACCAATCGGCGTGGTCACGAAAGTCCTCGACATGAGCGAAGGGCTTTCACGGTCGGCCGAGGTGACCCCCTTCGCCGCCATTGGGTCACTCGACCTGGTCGGGATAGTCGTGGGAAAACTCCCGGCCGACGCGGGCGACCGGGTACTACCCCCGCGGCCTGTGCCCACGCCCGCATCGCCCGCATCGCCCGCTGCGCCCACCGCGCCCACCGCGCCACCCGCGCCACCCGCCAAGGTTCCGGTGACACCGGCTCTCGCCCCCGCGGCGACCGCTGCGGTCGGCTGAGGTTCGTCGTGTGGGACATGGGAACACGCGACGACGAAATCCGGGGTACGGCCGTCGTGGTCACCGTGATCGCGATGGTCGTTCTGATCGTTGTGCAACTGTCGGTCATAGCCGCACTCGACCTCCCGTTGGGGAGCCCCGACGTTGTCCTGATCGTGTTGACCTTTGTGGCGCTTGCGCGGGGACCGCTGTTCGGCGCGGTCGTCGGGTTCGCGGTCGGACTGATCGCGGACCTGCTTTCGACGCACGTTCTCGGCCAGACCGCGATGCTCTTCTGCCTGGTCGGCTACGGCGTGGGACTGGCCCACGGCGAGATCGGGCGGACGGCCCACGTCCCCATGGCCGCGGCGGCGGCCGCCTCAGCGCTGGGCACGGCCGGCCATGCGGCGGTGGCCGGCATTCTCGGCAATGCCAGCCTGGCCGGAACGCAGGTGCTCCTGCGCTCGGTCGGTGCCGCGCTCTACTCGCTGGTCCTGACCCCGTTCCTGTTCCCGCTGGTGATGGCTGGAATGCGGCGTCTGCACCGCGACCAACCGTGACCCGGCGGCCACGATGGGACGGCCACGATGGGATGGGTGGGACCATGAGGCAGCCACGATGAGACAGGTTGGACCATGAGACGGCGGCGATCATGAGACGGCGGCGACCATGAGACGGCAGCGGTCCGGTGACGGGTCGCTGGACGACCGCGTCGGGATCAGGCTGGTTGTGCTGCGGGTTCTGGTCGTGTCGTTGCTCGTGACTCTTGGTGCTCGCTTGTGGGCTCTGCAGGTTCTCAACGGGGAGCACTACCGTCAGGTCGCGGAGACCAACCGGGTGCGCGACGTGGTTACACCCGCACCCCGCGGCCTGATCGTGGACGACCGGGGGCGTGCCCTCGTCCGCAACCGCACGTCGTTGGTCATCTCGGTGAATCGGTCGGTGACCGACCGGCAGAAGGACTCCGGGCGGGCAGTGCTGGAGCGCTTGTCGAACGTGATCGGTATGTCCGTCGCCGATGTCACCAAGCGCATCCAGTACTGCTCTGCCACCGTGAAGCCACCGTGCTGGAACGGTTCGCCCTACCAGCCGGTGCCGGTCGCCAAGGACGTCACCCCGAGCCAGGCGCTGGCCGTCATCGAACATCCCGACCGGTTTCTTGGTGTATCTGCTGAGCTGCAGGCTGTGCGCGAGTACCCCTACGGGGCGGTGGCCGCGCACGAACTGGGATATCTCAGCCCGGTCACGCAGGAGCAGCTCGACTCCGACGGTGGCCGGCACGGTTTCCACAACAACAGTCTGATCGGTGTCGCCGGACTGGAATACACCTACGACAGCGCCCTGCGCGGCGCTGACGGGGTGCAGCGCCTTGAGGTCGACAGGTTCGGAAGGGTCGCGGGCACGGCCTCGTCCAGCGCGCCGCGCAGTGGCGACACCCTGGTCCTCTCGATCGATGCCGGTGTCCAGCAGGCAGTCGAGCAGACTCTGAAGAAAACCGTGGACTCCCTCGGCGGGCGCGCGCGTACCGCGTCCGGGGTCGTCCTGGACGCGAAAACCGGGCGTGTCATCGCGATGGCCAGCCTGCCCTCATACGACCCGTCGGTTTTTGTGGGCGGCATCTCCGAATCCGACTACCAGGCGCTGTCAGATCCAGCCAACGGCATTCCGTTGCTGTCGCGGGCCTACCAGGGTTCGAGTGCGCCCGGTTCGACCTTCAAGGGCGTGTCCACCACCACCGTGTTGACCAACCTCGGCGCGTCGACGAGCGGCAACTACGACTGCGGGCCGTCGCTGCAGATCGGCTCCCAGACGTTTCACAACTTCGAGGGATCATCGGCCGGGCCGATCACCCTGCACCAGGCGCTGGTGATCTCCTGCGACGTCATCTTCGACAAGTTCGCCTATGACGCCTGGCTCGCCGACGGCGGACTTCGCAACGGCCGTGGCCCCTATCCTGCGGCCAACGAGTACTTCGTGAAGATGGCCCGGGCCATGGGTTTCGGCAGTAGGACAGGCGTTGATCTGCCGGGAGAGGCCGCCGGGTCGGTCGTCGGGCGTGACGGTGCGAAGGCGATCTGGACGCAGCTGAAGGATTCCTACTGTCGCCGGGCACAGAACGGCTACCCGGAGGTCGCCGATCCGACCAAGGCCGAGCGGTTCCGCCAGTACGCGGCCGAGGCATGCATTGACGGTTACCTGTACAACGGAGGTGCGGCGACCCAGTTCGCGATCGGTCAGGGCCAGTACCTCTCGGTCAGCCCGTTGCAGCTCGCGGTTGCCTATTCCGCCATCGCCAACGGCGGGACGGTGTACCAGCCGACGCTCGCCAAGGCGGTGATCTCGCCGGACGGCACGGACGTGATGCCCATCACGCCCAAGGTTGTCGGGCGGCTTCCGGTCGCGCCCGAGACACTCGCCTATATCCGGGCTGCCCTGCACGGCGTGACCAGCGAGGCCGGTGGAACGGCCGCCGGTGTGTTCGCGGACTGGCCCAATGACACCATCCCGATCGCGGGTAAGACCGGTACCGCCGAAGTCGAAGGATCCAAGGACACGTCCTGGTTCGCGTCGTTCGCGCCCGCGAACGACCCGCAGTTCGTCGTGGTCGTGACCATCCCGGATGCCGGCACCGGTGCTGAGTATGCGGCGCCGGCTGTGAAGGCCATCTACCAGAGCATCTATGGCGTCGGGCGCGACGCGGCCCTGTCCGGCGGCGTGCCCCCGGCGGACCTGCCGAAGGTGGAGCAGGACGGGACGTTCACGCCGGCCGGCGCCCCGCCCGATCAGTCCGCTGTCCCGTCCACCACGCCCTCGGGTGGTGGTTCGGCTACCGGTGGCGCCGCGGCTGCGGGGCTCGCGCAGACCGGTGGGGTGGGCGTTCCCGCGCTCGCCGAGCGTGGTCCACCGCCGGCCACAGCGCGGGGCGAACCCGCCGCTGTGGACGCCGGTCGCGCTCCCGCAGGCGTCGGGCGGGGACCGCCGTGACCGGTCGGTCCCCGCTGCTGTAATTGATCAAAGATGGAGCGCTCATGACGAGTCCGACGGCCTTGCGATCGTCCCCGGTCCCGCCGCGTGGTCGGATCGGGCAACTGCGCGACCGGGCGTCCGGGCGGCATTCGCCCCTGCGCCGGCTGGACTGGCCGTTGCAGATCGCCGTGATCGCGCTGTCGATTCTCGGCGGGCTGCTGGTCTGGTCCGCCACCCGGCACCGCGAGGCCGACAGCGGCGCAGACCCGCAGCTGTTCCTCAAGCGTCATCTGCTCAACCTGGCCATCGGGCTCGTTCTCGCGGGTATCGCGACCGTGGTGGACTATCGAGTTCTGCGAGCATATGCACCATTTGTCTACCTGGGATCACTCGTTGGTCTGGTCGCGGTCCTGCTGATAGGGAGCACGATCAACGGTGCGCATTCCTGGATCGTGCTGCCGGCCGGATTTCAACTGCAGCCCTCGGAGTTCGCCAAGGTCGCCCTCATCGTCGGAGTGGCGATGATTCTCGGGGAGAAACACGACGACCGCGACACCGGGATCCGCCTCAATCCCGGCCACTGGGACGTGGTGGGAGTCCTGGGGCTGGCTGGCGTGCCGATGCTGTTGATCATGATGCAGCCGGACTTCGGTACGTTCATGGTCTTCGTGTTCGTTATCCTCGGCATGCTCGCGGTCAGCGGCGCACCGAGCCGATGGGTGATCGGTCTCATCCTTTTCGGCATTCTGTTCGGCGGGGCGATCCTGCAGTTCCACCTGCTCAAGCCCTATCAGGAGGCCCGCCTGACCCAATTCGTCCAAAGTAACCAGAACGCCTCGTCCACCGGATACAACGTCGACCAGGCCATGACGGCGATCGCCAACGGCGGCGTCACCGGCCGTGGGTTGTTCCACGGCACGCAGACCCAGGGTCAGTTCGTGCCCGAGCAGCAGACCGACTTCGTGTTCACGGTGGCCGGGGAGGAACTGGGCTTTCTCGGCGCCGGCGGCGTCCTGCTGCTACTGGGGCTGGTGCTGTGGCGGGCACTGGCGACGGCCTTCGGCTCGGGTGACTCCTTTGGAGCGATGATCGCAACGGGTGTGGTGTGTTGGTTCGCCTTCCAGATGTTCGTCAATATCGGGATGACGCTGGGGATCATGCCGGTAACGGGGTTGCCGCTACCGTTTCTCTCCTATGGCGGATCGTCGATGTTCGCGAACCTGTTGGCGGTCGGATTGCTGCAGAATGTCCGGTTGCGGGCCCGTTCCGATCCTTACGCTCTGTGACGCCGCCGCGGGGGGCGGCGAATGTGCCGTAGGCTCGCGGGCATGTCCGGACAGTCGCTGTTCCCCCGTCTGGAACCGTTGCTTCCGCGGGTCCGCAAGCCCGTGCGCTATCTCGGCGGCGAAGGAAACTCCCAGGTCAAGCCTTGGGCGGACGCGGTCGTCCGCTGGTGCCTGATGTACCCGGACGCCTACGAGATCGGCCTGCCCAACCAGGGCATCCAGATCCTTTACGAGATCCTCAACGAGCAGCCGGACGTCCTGGCCGAGCGCACCTACTCGGTCTGGTCAGACCTGGAAGAGCTGCTGCGTGAGCACGGCGTCCCCCAGTTCACCGTGGACGGCCACCGTTCGGTGGCCGACTTCGACCTGCTCGGCGTCAGCTTCTCCACCGAGCTGGGGTACACCAATCTGCTGACCGCACTCGACCTTGCGGGCATCCCCCTGCACGGCGCGGACCGGGGTGACGAACATCCCATCGTGATTGCCGGTGGACATGCCGCGTTCAATCCCGAACCGGTCGCGCTCTTCGTCGACGCGGTCGTGCTCGGCGACGGCGAGCAGGCGGTCCTGGCGATCACGGACGTGGTTCGTGCCTTCAGGACCGCGGGTTCCCCCGGCGGACGCGACGAGTTGCTCATGCGGCTGGCCCGCCGTGGCCTTGCCTATGTGCCGTCCTTCTACGATGTGGACTACCGGCCCGACGGTCGCATCCGAGCGGTCACCGCGAACCGTCCCGGGGTGCCGGCGCGCCCGGCCAAGCACACCGTCAGCGACCTGGACGCCTGGCCCTACCCGAAGGCACCGCTGGTACCGCTCGCGGAGACCGTGCACGAACGGATGAGCGTGGAGATCTTCCGTGGGTGCACCCGCGGCTGCCGGTTCTGTCAGGCCGGCATGATCACCCGTCCGGTCCGGGAACGGACCATCAGTACGATCGGCGACATGGTGGCCCGGGGCCTGGATGCGTCGGGGTTCGCCGAGGTCGGTCTGTTGTCGTTGTCCAGCGCGGACCACAGCGAGATAGGCGAGATCGCCAAGGGGCTGGCCGACCGCTACGAGGGCACTCATACCTCGCTCAGCCTGCCCTCGACCCGGGTGGACGCGTTCAACGTCACACTTGCCAACGAGTTCTCCCGCAACGGCCGGCGCAGCGGACTGACCTTCGCGCCCGAGGGCGGCTCCGAACGTCTGCGCAAGGTCATCAACAAGATGGTCAGCGAGGATGATCTGGTCCGCACGGTCAGTACGGCCTACGCCCAGGGCTGGCGGCAGGTCAAGCTCTACTTCATGTGCGGGCTGCCGACCGAGACCGACGACGACGTGCTCGCGATCGCGGATCTCGCCCGCAAGGTGATCAGGGCGGGGCGCCTCGCCAGCGGGCACCGTGACATCCGCTGCACGGTCTCGATCGGCGGTTTCGTCCCCAAGCCGCACACCCCGTTCCAGTGGGTCGCGCAGGCCTCGCACGAGGTCACCGACCATCGGCTGCAGCTGCTGCGCAACGCCATCCGCGGTGATCGGGAGGTCGGGCGGGCGATTGGCTTCCGTTACCATGACGGGCGTCCCGGCATCATCGAGGGCCTTCTCGCCCGTGGTGACCGCAGAGTCGGCGCGGTGATCGAACAGGTGTGGCGTGACGGTGGCCGGTTCGACGGTTGGAGCGAGCACTTCTCCTTCGAGCGGTGGGCGCTGGCCTGCGCACGTGTGCTGGAACCACTCGGCGTGTCCCTGGACTGGTACACCACCCGCGAGCGCGACGAACGCGAAGTGCTGCCCTGGGATCACCTCGATGCCGGCCTCGATCGTGACTGGCTGTGGTCGGACTGGCAGGAGGCACTGCGCGAGACCGAGCTGGACGACTGCCGCTGGACCCCCTGCTACGACTGCGGGGTCTGCCCGACCATGGGGACCGAAAACCAGATCGGCCCGACCGGCCGGACCCTGCTCCCACTGACGCCGACCGGACCCGCCCGTGCCCCGGCGTCCTGAGGGTCCGCCACCACCGCCCGTGGTTGCGCGGGTGCGGGTGCGCTTCGCCAAACGCGGCCGGCTGCGATTTCTGTCTCACCGCGACATCGCGAGGACCTTTGAGCGGGCACTGCGACGCGCAGGCATCCCGATGGCCTACTCGGCCGGCTTCAGCCCGCATCCGCGTATCTCCTGGCTTGGTGCCGCACCGACGGGCGCCGCCAGCGAGGCCGAGTACGTGGAGCTCGCACTGGCCGAACACTGTGATCCCCAGGCGTTGCGACTGGCTCTGGACGCCGCGTTACCACCCGGCCTGGACGTCCTGGCATGTGCGCCCGTCACCGCCACACCTCTTGCGGAGCTGGTGGACGCGTCGCGGTGGCGGTTGCGGATGCCAGGGGTCGGACTCGGCGACCTGACCGCCGCCGTGGCCGCGCTCCTCGCCCGTGACCGGGTCGAGGTGGAGCGGGTGACCAAGGACGGACATCGGCGGTTCGACGTTCGTCAGGCAGTGGTCTCGATGGTTTGTCGTGCGGAGAACGACACCTGTGCGATACTGGACGTGGTTGTGCGGCACACGACGCCCGCCGTGCGACCCGACGACGTGCTGACCGCCCTTTGCGTGGTCGCTGTTTTTCGGCCGCCAGTGCCACCCGAGCCGATTCGGCTCGGTCAAGGTCGGTTGCTGGAGGACGGCACCGTGGCGGATCCGCTCATGCCGGACCGCGACGATGCAGGCCGGCTGGTCGGTCGACTCGATGCGTGATGCAGGGCGTCGCAGGATTCGCCGGCGGTACCCCGTCGGACCGAGACAGCGGTTCCTGAGCGGCCGCGACTGCGCAAGCAGCGCGCCCGGGGACCCCGAGAGGCTTCATAACCCGTGCCCGATGACATCCCGACAGACTCCGATGAGACACCGACCACTCGTTCCGCCCCGCGACGGCGGCGCGCCGCCGGACGGTCCGCAGGACCTCCGCCGGACGTCCTGACCGAGGCCTCGCTTGAGGCTTCGCTGGCGAGCGAACCCCTTCCCGGCACGCTTTCCCCTGGTGGCGGCGAGCCGTCAGAGTCGACCATGAGGTCGGCGGTTGACGCCGATCCGTCGCCACCGGAGCTGCCGCTATCTGATCTTACCGGTATCCCGCCCGTGGCCGGTGCCATGCCCGTGATCGGGGATGGACCTCCGCCGGCGGGCTCGCAGGTGCGTCCGCGCCGTGGGCGGGCGGTCACCATGGTGACCTTCCAGGCGCCCGACACCGCGGCTCTTGACCTGGTGCCCCGTCGTCGCCGGCGTGCTACCTCGCCGTTCGACGTCGACCTGGCCGACGTGCCCGACACGGACGCCGCGAACAGCGTCGGCAGGCCGGCCGGTGCTGGACCTGGCCAGACCGCGACGAACGGGGGAAACCCGCGATCAAAATCCGGGCGCGCTCTCGACCTGGCGCACGAGCCCGAGCCCGAGCCCGACCGCCCCACGGCCTACGCCGACGTGGACGAGGAGGAGCTCCCCGACCCGGCCGCGGCTGACGACGGTGACGGTGACGGCGACAGTTCGACGCGACGCCGCCGCAGAGGCCGCCGAGGTAGGGGCCGTGCCCGGGTCGACGAGGAGCTCGAGGGCGCCGACGATGAGTTCGCGGTCACCGTCGATCGGCCGGGCACGCGTTCGGATGAGTTCGACGACGGTGACGGGTCCGGGCGGTCAGGCCGTATCGAGGCCGGAGACTCCCGCGACTCCCGCGACTCCCGCGACTCCCGCGACGACGATGATCTCGACGACTCCGATGCCGAAGGCGCCGGGCTTGCGCCCGGCGCAGCGGCGGGCGGGTACGACGAGGACCAGCCGGTGGGAAGCTCGCGCCGGCGCCGTAGGCGGCGTCGCCGGGATGGCGCCGCGATCCCGGACGACATCGCCCCGGACGACCCCCCGGCCACGGTTGTACATGTTCGCGAAAACCGCGTTCGGGACGACGAGGTGCGTGGGGTCAGCGGTTCGACCAGGCTGGAGGCGAAGCGCCAACGTCGCAAGGAGGGCAGGGATAACGGCCGCCGCCGTCCGCCGATCGTCACCGAAGCCGAGTTCCTGGCCCGTCGCGAGGCCGTCGAGCGACGCATGGTCGTGCGCAACGCCGGTGACCGTACGCAGATCGCGGTGCTTGAGGACGGGGTGCTTGTCGAGCATTTCGTGACCCGGGCGAGTTCCTGGTCGTATGCCGGGAACGTCTATCTCGGCCGGGTCCAGAACGTGCTTGCGAGCATGGAGGCAGCGTTCGTCGACGTCGGCAAGGGCCGCAATGCCGTCCTCTACGCCGGGGAGGTCAACTACGACGCCTCCGGGCTCGACGGGCGGCCCCGTAAGATCGAACAGGTGCTGAAGTCGGGCCAGTCGATCGTCGTTCAGGTTTCCAAGGACCCGATGGGGCACAAGGGTGCTCGCCTGACCAGCCAGGTGAGTCTGCCCGGTCGATATCTGGTCTACGTGCCGGATGGGCAGAACGCGGGGATCAGCCGGAAGCTTCCCGATACCGAGCGCGCCCGTCTGAAGACGATCCTCAAGAAGATCACTCCTGAGAACGGCGGTGTGATCGTTAGGACCGCGGCGGAGGGCGCCAGCGAGCAGGAACTCGCGCTGGACGTCGCTCGGCTGTCGGCCCAGTGGGAGGACATCCGCCGCAAGGCGGGGAAGGCCACCGCCCCCGCATTGCTCTACGGCGAACCCGACCTGGTGATCAGGGTCATCCGGGACATCTTCAACGAGGATTTCGCCGAGCTGGTGGTCCAGGGGGCCGAGGAGGCCACGATGATCGAGGACTATGTCGACATGGTGGCGCCGGACCTGCGCGAGCGAGTCCGCCGGCATGCCGACACGGTTGACGTGTTCGACGAGTACCGCGTCGACGAGCAGCTTGCCAAGGCCCTTGACCGCAAGGTCTGGCTGCCGTCGGGGGGATCACTCGTGATCGACCGGACCGAGGCCATGACCGTCATCGACGTCAATACCGGCAAGTTCACCGGTAAGGGCGGAAATCTCGAGGAGACCGTTACCAAGAACAACCTGGAGGCCGCCGAAGAGATCGTCCGTCAGCTCCGGCTCCGTGACATCGGTGGCATCATCGTCATCGACTTCATCGACATGGTCCTGGAAAGCAACCGCGAGCTTGTGTTGCGGCGCCTGACCGAATGCCTCGGTCGGGACCGTACCCGTCATCAGGTCGCCGAGGTCACCAGTCTCGGGCTGGTGCAGATGACCCGCAAGCGGGTGGGCCAGGGGCTGCTCGAGGCGTACAGCGAGCCCTGTGCCCACTGCGGTGGGCGTGGTGTCATCGTGCATCTGGACGGCCAGGCTGCGCCGCCCGGGCGGGCCTCCGGTCCGCCGGATCTGCCGGCACCGGGGGATGCGCTGGCACCGGGGGATGCGCTGGCACCGGGGGATGCGCTGGCACCGGACGATGCGCCGGCAGCGGATCTGCCGGCACCGGGGGATGCGGCGGCCGACGCCGACCCGAACGGCGAGGCGGTGGCCGCCGGCGTCGGGGCTCCGCAGGCCGTGAGCGCGGATCCGAATCCGACTTATGCCGGACCTGGGCAGGCGCCCGCGCTCGACGGTGTCACGTCCGACGGTGTCACGTCAGATGGGGCGACAAGCGGTTCGGGGCTGCCGTCGTCCAACGGTCCCCGATCGGCCGGTGCCCGTGCCGCCGGCCGCCGGCGTGCGTCGCGTGCGGCAGCCGCACCGCAGGAGGCCGGCGAGGCGGCCCACACCCTGTAGCGACCCGGGCGCTCTTCGGCCTTCGGCGGTGCGAGAGGAACCACGATCGCATCGCCGAAGGCCATCTAGATCTTTTTGTTGGTGAGCTGCGATGGTAGGTGCCCGGTCCAGGGCGAGGCGCTGGACCGGGCAGCTCGGCGGGGCCAGCTCAGTGCCGGCGGGGCCAGCTCAGTGCCGGACGGGTGACGCGTCGCCGACGGCACGGTAGTGCGCCGGCTCCCTGCGGACGAGGTCGCGGCGTGGGTCGCCCTCGTGCAGGAGCGCGTCCAGCCGTGCGCGGGACCGCCGCAGTGCGCCGTCAACCGCAGCGCTGGCGCGGCTGTTGTCGCCCATCTGCAGGGCGTACGAGGCTACGACCAGGGCCTGGACGACGTCATCCTGAGCTGAGAGCGCATCGCTGTCGGTATCGGGGGCTGGTGTCCGCCCACCGGTGGCGAAGGCGTCGGTTGAAAGCCCGCGAGCACGTACCGCAAGCCAGCATGCCGCGCAGGCTGTGCTCAGCGCCCACGCCGCGCGCACTCCGGCAGGCAGGCCCACCAGGCTGTTTACGGCGACCCCGATCACGGTTGTGACGATGACAGTGGATGCGGCGATCGTGGCTGACCGTCGCCGTGGGTCGACCGTCCGAGCCGAGGTCATCAACGGCCAGCCCACGGTCAGGACAGCGGTGACCGTGGCGGCACCAGCCGCCCAGATCACGACCTGCCAACCCACCGCGACCCAACCCCCGTCCAGGCGAAGGGCGATGCGAGAATCTTGCTTCGCGCCGCCGTCGGCCACACGTTGCACCTGCCAGCCCCGCTCGGGCACCGGCCCCGTCAGTCCGGGCGCTCGTACCCGTTCGTCCACGTTCCTACCGCCACAGTGCCACCGGTCCGCTCCGTCCGACCGGATGTTCATCCGAACGGGCATCGGCGGGTCCGCGACGATCCGATGGTCGCGCGATAGTCGACGACACGCCATGGTCCATCGGTGCCATGGCGGGATGCGTCCCCAGACCCTGACCGATGCCGGGGCCGGCGGTGTCAGGTCGGCGTGCGCGCCTGTTAAGCTAATGCAATCAGGGCCGGACACGGCTGTGTTTTCGCCGTGTGGGAGATGCCCGTCCGACTTCAGCAAGGAGAATCCGGTGTACGCGGTCGTGGCCAGCGGCGGCAAGCAGCACAAGGTCGCCGTCGGCGATGTCGTCGATGTCGAGCTCGTCAAGGGCGAGCCGGGCGCGGCCGTCAACCTGCCGGCGCTTCTGCTCGTCGACGGCGACGTGGTGACCCACGACAGGGACGTGCTCGCGTCCGTCGAGGTGACCGCGGAGGTCGTCGAGATCGTCAAGGGTCCTAAGATCAGGATTCACAAGTTCAAGAGCAAGACCGGCTATCACAAGCGGCAGGGCCACCGTCAGAAGTTCACCCGCCTGCGGGTGACCGGTATCGAGACCGGGAAGGCCTGAACGACATGGCACACAAGAAGGGCGCGAGTTCCTCGCGCAACGGTCGTGACTCCAACGCTCAGCGGCTCGGTGTCAAGCGTTTCGGTGGTCAGTATGTCAAGGCGGGCGAGATCATTGTTCGCCAGCGGGGCACGCACTTCCACCCCGGCTCGCAGGTGGGCCGGGGCAGTGACGACACGCTGTTCGCGCTGGTCGCCGGGCATGTCCAGTTTGGTACCCGTCGGGGTCGCCGGGTCATCAACATCATCTCCGTGGAGGAGCTGGTGGCCGCCTGACGTCGGCGGCAATCCGATCAACTGGGCCGAAGCCGGCGTGAGATGAGGTCGTTCGTGCGTCCGCAGGTTCCACGGCGGGCGCGCTGCGAGTAACGTGCGGCGAGTGACGTAACGACGATGGAGAAAGGCAGCTGTGCCCACCTTCATCGACAGGGTCATCCTTCACGTCATCGCAGGGGATGGCGGGAATGGCTGCGCCTCGGTTCATCGCGAGAAGTTCAAACCGCTCGGCGGCCCGGACGGCGGCAACGGCGGTCGTGGCGGGGACGTCATCCTCCGGGTCGACCCGAGCGTGACGACCCTGCTCGACTTCCACTTCCATCCCCATCAGCGGGCCTCGAGCGGTCGTCCGGGTCAGGGCTCCAACCGGCACGGCGCCGACGGTGTGGATCTCGTGCTGTCGGTGCCGGACGGCACTGTCGTCCTGCGGCCGGACGGCGAGCAGATCGCGGACCTGGTCGGCGTTGGGAGTGACCTGGTCCTCGCCGGTGGCGGCCGCGGTGGTCGCGGCAACGCGGGGCTGGCCTCCGCCCGGCGCAAGGCCCCGGGGTTCGCGGAGCTCGGTGAGCCGGGGGAGCAGCTTGACGCCGTCCTGGAACTCAAGACCGTCGCGGATGTGGCGCTGGTGGGTTTTCCCAGCGCGGGTAAGTCCTCGCTGGTCTCGGTGCTCAGCGCGGCCAAGCCCAAGATCGCAGACTACCCTTTCACCACCCTCGTGCCGAACCTCGGCGTGGCGCTGGCCGGTGACCTTCCCCCGTACACGGTGGCCGACGTCCCAGGTCTGATCCCCGGGGCCAGCTCCGGGCGCGGCCTGGGCCTTGAGTTCCTGCGCCATATCGAACGTTGCTCGCTCATCGTGCATGTGCTGGACTGCGCCACGCTCGAACCCGGCCGTGATCCCGTCAGCGATCTCGACGTCATCGAGGCGGAGCTGGCTGCGTACTCCGCGGACCTCTCGAACCGGCCGCGGGTGGTCGTCCTGAACAAGATCGATGTTCCGGACGGCCGTGACCTGGCGGAACTGGTCACGGCCGAGATCGCCGCTCGCGGGCTGGGTGTGTTCGCGGTGAGCAGCGCCACCCGTGAGGGCGTCCGCGCGCTCTCACTCGCCCTGGCCGAACAGGTTGCCGCACACCGGGCAGCCATGCCGACGCACTCCTCCCCGCGGGTCGTTCTGCGTCCCCGTGCGGTCGATGAGGCCGACTTCACCGTCCGCGCGCACGAGGACGGATTCGTCGTGACCGGTGCCAAGCCGCTGCGATGGGTGCGTCAGACCGACTTCGGTAACGATGAGGCGATCGGTTTCCTCGCCGACCGGCTGGCCCGTCTCGGGCTGGAGGCCGAGCTTGCCCGGATGGGGGCAGAGCCCGGAGTCGCGGTTACCATCGGTGACGTCACTTTTGACTGGGAACCGCACCTGAGCGGACGTGGTGGGCGCGCCGCCCGTCGCGATGCCCTGATTGCTGATTCTGTTGCCGCTGGATCCGTCGCCGCCGATTCTGTTGCCGCTGGATCCGTTGTCGCCGACTCCGTTTCCGGTGGGTCTGTTGCCGGTGGTTCGCGAGGCGGCGAGCCCGTTGCGGCCGGCGCCACCCTCGGCCCGCGTGGCAGTGACGACAGGCTCACCGCCACCACCCGACTGACCAGGGCCCAGCGGTTCGCCCGCCGGGCGGCTGATCGCGACGCCGGAGGCGGGTGGGATGACGACGTCGACTCGTGACAGGGTCGACTCGTGACCATTCGTGACTTTGTGACCCGGGCTGACCGGGTCGTGGTGAAGGTGGGATCGTCGTCGTTGACGACCGCGAGCGGCGGTATTGACGGTGATCGTCTCGATGCCCTGGTGCGGGCGCTGGTGGCACGCGCCGGCCGGTTGGTACTGGTGTCCTCGGGTGCAATCGCCGCAGGCCTCGCGCCACTGGGGCTGGCCCGGCGTCCCCGGGATCTCGCGACCCTGCAGGCGGCGGCGAGCGTCGGTCAGAGCATTCTGGTGCACCGATATGCCACCGAGTTCGGGACGGCCGGGCACCGGGTCGGCCAGGTGCTGCTCACCGCTACCGATGTGATCCGCCGCACCCACTACCGCAACGCCCGGACCACCCTGGACCGGCTGCTGGAACTCGGTGTCGTGCCCATCGTCAACGAGAACGACGCCGTTGCCACGCAGGAGATCCGCCTCGGCGACAACGACCGTCTCGCGGCGATCGTCGCGCATCTCGTCTCCGCGGATCTCCTGGTCCTGCTGTCCGACGTGGACGGTGTCTATGACGCCAATCCGCGGCGCGGCCCGGCCACCATGGTCCGCGAGGTTCGGACCGATGCGGATCTCGACGGGGTCGGCACCCGGGGCACCGGCAGCGCCGGAGTCGGGGTCGGGGGTATGGCAACGAAGATCGAAGCAGCTCGGATGGCCGCCTCGGGCGGGGTCGCGACCATCATCACGTCGGCGGAGAACGCAGCCGACGCCCTTGCCGGCGCCGAGGTGGGCACGGTCTTCCACCCGACCGGACCGCGCCGGGCGTCCCGCCTGCTGTGGCTGGAGCACGCGACAACCCCGCAGGGCCGGCTCTTTCTTGACGACGGCGCGGTGGCCGCAGTGGTCGACCGCCGGGTGTCGCTGTTGCCCGCCGGCGTCACGAAGGTCGACGGCGATTTCTCCGCCGGCGACCCGGTGGACCTGGTCAGCCCGGCGGGCCTGCCGGTCGCCCGGGGCCTGGTCGCCTACGATGCGGCGGAGCTGCCGGGCATGCTGGGTCGTTCGACGTCCGACCTTGCCGCCGAGTTCGGCTCATCCTATGAGCGTGAGATCGTCCACCGCGACGACCTCGTCATCCTCCAGCGTCACCATCAGCGGCCTAGTTGATTTTTCGAGGTTTGTTCGCCTGAAACGGTGTTTTTGATCGTACAAACCTCGAAAAATCATCGCGCGCGCAGTGACAACCGGGATCGGCCGGTGTCAGCGCAGGGTGGTCCGCACCTGGCTGCCGCGGGTGCCCTTGACGACGGTGATCTGGGTGGGGATGCGCTGCCGCAGGTCGGCGACATGGCTGACGACGCCGACGAGCCGGCCGCCGGAGCGCAGGTCGTCCAGGACGTTCATGACCTCCTCCAGGCTGTCGGGGTCGAGGCTGCCGAAGCCCTCGTCGATGAACAGCGCATCCATGGCCTGACCGCCGGACTCGGCGGTGACCACGTCGGCGAGTCCCAGCGCCAGGGACAGCGCGGCCTGAAAGGTCTCCCCACCGGACAGGGTCGCGGTGTCCCGCCGGCGGCCCGTCCAGGCGTCCTCGACGAGCAGCCCGAGCCCGGCCCGGCGGCGTCGGTCGCGGCGTTCACCGGCGTCGTGGACCAGGGTGAACCGGCCGCCGCTCATCGCCGACAGCCGCCCGCTCGCCGCGGTTGCGACCTCCTCGAGACGGGCTGCGAGCACAAAGCTCGACAGGGGCATGCCCTGGCGGTTCTCACCTCGCCCCACGGCCACATCGGCGAGGCCGCGCACGTGCTCGGCGGCATCGCGCAACGGTGCCACGGCCGCGAACGCCGCGGCGAAGACCGCAACGAGATCGAACAGGCATCTGGCCCGGTCGCCGGCACGCGCAGCGTCGGCAAGGGCCTCCTCATGGACGTCCCGGGCGCCCAGCGCGGCGGCCACATGATCGGCCACCGGAGCCGGCGCGTGCAGGTCAACGGCCAGCTGGGGGCTGGCCAACCGGGACCGCACCGCAACCAGGTCGTCCCGGTGGGCGTCCAACTGCGTCCGGGTCTCGGCGAGCCAGCGTTCGTCCCGGCAGGCGGCTCGGGCGGTCGCCGCGTCCGGGAAGCCCGCGGCGCGGGCGTCGCCGTCCGCCATGGCCACCGCCCGACGGTGTTCCTCCTGCGCCAACGCCGTCGCGGCGGCAGCCGCGTGGCATTCGGCGTACGCGTCCGCGAACTGTGCGACCTCACGCTGACGGGCTGCCAGCTGGTCGGCGTCCCGAAGCTCTGGTGGGATGCCCGAACGCGCCCGGGCGGCTCGCGTCCGGAATTCCTCAGCGTGGGTAGCGGCGAGGTGCCGGGCCGATGAGTGGCCAGCCAACTCGGCGGTTGCCCGGGTCTCCTCCTCGCGGAGCAGGGCCAGCGCCCGCTCGGCGAGTGGGACGTCGTCCGCGGCGGCGGCGAGTGCCTCGGCATGCGCGGCGAGCTCTGCCGCGGTCCGCTCGAACTCCTCGGCGCGACGTTCGGCGGGAACCTCGCAAGCAGCCGGTAGCGTCGGGTGCCACGAGCCGGCGTCAGCGGCGCTGCGGTGACCCTCATGGCCACCAGCGACATCGGTGGCGCGGGGGGTGCTGGCGCCACCGATGTCGCCACCTTCGCCGTGCGACGCCGAGTCGATGACTCCGACCACGGTGACCGTCGCGAACGACTCGACCGCCCGGGACGATTCGCCGCCCGTGTGTGCCGGGATCATGTCCGCCGTCGCCCGGGCGGGCTCCCCGCGGTTGGTCAGTTCACTGCGCAGCGTGCGGATTCGTTCATCGAGCCGGTCTGCGTCGCGGCGCGCGCCGGTTGCCGCCGCTGCCAGCCGGCCGGCCTCGGCTTCGGCGGCCAGCTCGTCGTCCTTGTTGACATGGTCCGCTCGAACTTCGGCCGGGTCGGGATGCACGAACGACCCGCAGACCGGGCAGGGGGAGTCGTCGACCAGCGCGGCGGCCAGCTCCGCGGTGATCGCGTCGAACCGTTGCCGGCGGATGTCGCCGGCCCGGGTGTGGGCGTCGCGGGCGGCTCGCTCCGCCTCGTGGGCACGGGCCGTGGCGTCATGGCGTTGCCGCACGGTGATGGCCAGTTCTGTGGCCACCCGGGCCTGTTCCCGCACCCCGGGCAGCGCCGCCGCGCCGGCACGGGCCCGGTCCAGCCTGGCGTCAAGGACCTGGCGCTGCTGGGGCAGGTCGGTCCGCAGGTATTCGGTGAGCCTGGCGACCGCTGCCGTATGAGTCCCGGCGTCGGCGTCGGCAGCCTGTGCGCCGGCCTCGTCGGCTTCCGCCCCGGCCAGGACGTGGGAGAGCTGCTCCAGACGTCCCACGTCGGTGTGGGCGAGGCGGGCCAGCCGCGCCAGCTCGTCGACAGAGGCGTCGTGGCGGGCACCGAGCAGTCGTAGCCGGTTGCGGCCAGCCTCCTGGACACGACGCGCCTGCTCGAGGTTGTCCACGCGTTCCTCCACGTGGTCAACGGCACGGCGCACCGGATTGGCGCGCTGCGCCGCGTCGAGTTCCGCGGCCGTCGTCGTCACCACGGTGAGCTCCGCTTCAAGTGTTTCAAGCCGCGCGACCAGGTCGCGCCGTTCGGACTGGTGCTCGGCGAGATGACGAGTCTGTTCAAGGGCGTCCTCGGCGCGCCGACGGGTTTGCGCCGCAACGGCGGCCCGATCGCCTGCGGCCGTCGCGGCGGCGGCTGCGTCGGCGGCGAGGCGGGCGACCCATTGCGGGTCGGACTCGGGGTCGGCAGGTTCCGCCGTCTCCGCGGCTTGCGCTGCGCGTGCCACCACCCGGGAAAGCTCCCCGCGCGCGCTGGTCACCCTCTCATCCGCGATCTTGGCATGGTCGACGAGCCACTGCTCGGCGTGCTCGAACCGGTCGACTCCGAACAATCGCTTGAGCAACCGTTCCCGGGCATCGTGGTCGGCCTGTAGGAAATCGGCGAAGTGGCCCTGCGGCAACATGATCACCTGGAAGAACTGTTCGGCGGTCATGCCCAGCAGCCGGCTGATCTCCAGACCCACGTCATCGTTGCGCTGGGCCACAACCTCCCAGCCGGGCTCGGCCCACCGTTCGAGCAGCGCGGTCGGGTTCACCCGCACGCTGCCGCCTCCGCCGCGTTTGGGTCGTTCCCAGGAGGCGGTGCGGGCGATCCGGTAGCGCCGACCGGACAGGCTGAACTCCAGCCGGACCCACGGTTCGGTCCTGGTATCGGCATGGTGCGACCGCAGGTCCCGCGCGCGGGAGCGCAGGCCCGGGACGGTGCCGTACAGGGCGAACCCAAGCGCGTCGAGCAGGGTGGTCTTCCCCCCGCCGGTCTCGCCGCACAACAGCACCAGACCGCCTGCCCGCAGCCGGTCGAAGTCCAGTTCGACACCATCGGGGAACGCTCCGAAGGCGGTGAGTTCCAGCTGGTGGGGACGCATCAGGCGGCATCCTCGGACAGTCGGGCGTCGTCCAGCGCGGCCCGCAGCAACGACCGTTCGCGTTCGCTCGGTTCGGCCCGTACGTGTGTGACGAACGCCTCGGCGATGGCCAGGTCGGTGCGCCCTGCGATCCGTTGCCGGTAATCGAGCCCGTCGGCGACTGGGCCGACGGCCGGCTCATGGCTCAGGGTGAGCGCGAAGGGAAACCGGCGCTGCAGCGTCGTCATCGCGTCCATCGGGCGGACCGGGTCGGTGAGCACGACCGAGACGAAGTCACCCGTGTGTGCTTCGTGGAGGGCCGAGGTCATGAGCTCCGCCAGCTGGCCCCGCAGCCGGGTGAGCCTGCGGTGCACCGGTACCGGGATCTCCTCGACCCCGGCCAGGCCGGTCGCGTCCAGCTCGACGAGCAGGGACGACTTGGTGTCGGGTGCCTCCGAGAACGAGTAGGCCAGCGGCGAGCCGCTGTAGCGCAGGCCGTCACGCAGTGTCTGCGGCCGGTGGAGATGGCCGAGGGCGGTGTAGGTGATCCCGCTGAACAGTTCCGCTGGGACGGCCGCCATCCCGCCGACAGTGATATCGCGCTCACTCTCGCTGCTTTCGCCGCCGTTCACCCATGCGTGGGCGCAGACGATGCTGCGCCCCCCGTAGCGGGCCCGTGCGGCGTGCACGGCACGCATCGCCCGTCGCATGGTTGCGGCGTGGGTCGGCGTCGTCCTGGCCGGTACCGCGCTGGCAGGTACCGCGCTGGCCGGTACCGCATCCGTCAGGGTCGTGGCGACCGCAGCCGGTTCAAGGTAGGGAAGGGCATAGACGTGGACCGGGCCGTGGGAGTCCTCGACGGTTACGGGGTCGGCGATGCCGGCCACCTCCGTGCGGATGCGGACCCGGGGATCGAGCAGCCCCGCCTTGTCACCAAGGCGCGCGGGGGCGTCATGATTACCGCTGATCACCACAATCTGCGCGCCTGCGTCGCGTATCCGCGAGAGCGCCTCGTCGAACAGCCGCATGGCCGCGACCGGCGGGATGGCCCGGTCGTGCACGTCCCCGCTGACGAGGACGAGATCGACCTGCTCGGCCCGGACGACCTCGACGAGGTGGTCGACGAACGCGGCCTGGGCCGCTGACAGGTCGAATCGGTGCAGGGCCCGGCCAAGATGCCAGTCGGATGTGTGCAGCACGAGCATGCCATGCACGGTAGGGCGAGCCTCCGACAGTTCCACACGCGGGTCCCGGGTGGATGGTTGCCGTCCCGCCTTGGAGCCCGGGGTCCGCAGCGCCGCGCCGAACGCGCTGCACTGCGCAGGGCCGGTAACCTCGTAGCCGCGTGCCGCGTGCCGGCCGCCGGGTCGGGAGGAACTGGTCATGAACACCCTTGCGGAGGATGTCCGCGAGACCGCGGTCCGGGCCCGTGCGGCCGCGGCCGTCCTCGCGCCGTTGTCCCGCGCGGACAAGGACCGCGCGTTGTACGCGATGGCGGACGCCCTGATTGCCGGCAGCGAACAGATTCTCCATGCCAACGCCGGGGATGTCGCCACCGCCCGCGGCGCAGGCACCGGCGAGGCCATGGTTGACCGGCTGACCCTCAGCGCGGACCGCCTTGTCGCCATTGCCGACGGTCTGCGTAAGGTCGCGGCCCTCGACGACCCGGTCGGCACGGTGGTTCGTGGTCGGTTGCTGCCCAACGGGATGGAGCTGCGCCAGGTCAGGGTGCCTCTCGGTGTGATCGGGATCATCTACGAGGCGCGTCCGAACGTGACGGTGGACGCGGCCGGGCTGTGTCTCAAGAGCGGCAACGCCGTGTTGCTACGCGGCAGCGCGTCGGCCGCACGCACCAATGCGGCGCTGGTCGGGGTGCTGCGGGATGCCGCGGCCGGGGTCGGGCTGCCCGCCGACGCGGTTGCGCTCGTGCCCGGTGCCGACCACGAGTCCGTCAAACACCTCATGCGCCTGCGTGGTCTGGTGGACGTGTTGATCCCGCGGGGTGGGGCCGGTCTGATCCGTGCCGTGGTGGCGGAGTCCACCGTTCCGGTGATCGAGACCGGGGTTGGCAACTGCCATGTATACGTCGACGTCGACGCAGATCTCGACATGGCGTTGGCGATCGTTCTCAACGCGAAGACCCAGCGGGTGTCGGTGTGTAACGCGGCTGAGACGCTGCTGGTGCACGCCGGCGTCGCCGAGGTCTTCCTGCCCCGGGTGCTCGTGGCGCTGCGCCAGGCCGGGGTGACGGTCCACGGCGACGACGCGGTCCGCTCCCACGACCCCGCGGTGCTGCCCGCGACGGAGCAGGACTGGGCCACCGAGTATCTGTCGCTGGACATGGCCGTCCGGGTGGTGGACTCCCTGGACGACGCCGTGGCCCACATCCGGCAGTGGGGCAGCGGGCACACCGAGGCGATCGTCACCCGGTCGCTGGATGCGTCCCGCCGGTTCATCGCGACCTGTGACAGCGCCGCGGTCATGGTCAACGCTTCAACCCGCTTCACCGACGGTGAACGGTTCGGTTTCGGTGCCGAGATCGGCATCTCCACGCAGAAGCTGCACGCTCGCGGGCCGATGGGCCTCACCGAGCTCACATCGACGACCTGGGTGGGCGTCGGCGACGGCCACCTGGTGCTCTGACGTCGGGATACGGTTCTCACCCAGCAACGGACACGTCTGGACATCCTGTCACCGGTTGCATACACGATCATGCGAAGTTCGGGCGTGGTTGTGCGAGATCAGGTACCCATTGGGTGGGTGTAGTCATGACGGTGTCGAAGGGGACGGATTGTCGATTCGCGAGTCGGACGGCCCATGCGTGGGCACTGAGTCCGCATCCAGGTCCCGTGCCGTCGATTTGATCATTTCGGGATGTGGCCTCGCGGGGGTCACCGCGGGGGCGGGGGCACTGCTGCCGTGGACGCGCGCGACGCTGTCCGATCGCGGGGCGGTGCTCCTCCCCGTCAGCCGGTCCGGGGTGGAGTTGTCGGCCAACGGCATGGTCGTGCTGGTCCTGGGTGTTGTCTGCGCCGTATCCAGCGTGGTGCCGCGGGATTCGCGGTGGGCGCGTCCGCTGACCCTTGTGCTGGCGCCAGCCGGTCTCGCGATCGCGGTCCTCGCCGCTGTCACGATCAATGCGGGGGATTCCGTGGCTGCGGAACTCCTCCGGTTACGGATCGGTACCTTCCAGACGGACCATCCTGTGGCCGCAGCGCACGTGGGTCCGGGCCTGTGGCTCAGCCTCGCGGCCGGTGGCGCGCTCATCCTCGGCGGGGTCGGATGGCAGCTGGTTGGTCGCTCCACCCGGGAATCGTCGGATCACAACCGGTCCCACCTGTCGAGAACGGGCCGATCTTGGTGGCGTTCCCCCCGTCCCCGGTGGGTTCGTGCGTCGCGGAACGGCATGTGACGCGTGCCGTGGCGCCGCTTCGAACCTGTTGGCGGCATGACCTATTGGAATAGAATTGGCCTACGACTACACGTCCTCTTCGAATCTCGCGGGTCCGCTCACGCTGCCGGCTGCGGACGGAAAATATCGGGTCACCTATCGCCGGGTGATGGTGGGGCGGGAACTGTGGATGGTTGTGCCGCTGCTGCTGGCCACCGTCGGATTATCGTCGCTGTTCTTCGTGTGGCTGGTCCAGCCGGATCACTTTCCCAAGGGCGCGTACCTGCCGACCCCGGTCCGGCTCGGCAACGCCGTCATGTTCTTGATGATCGTCCTTTCCGAGGGTATCCGGCTGCTCAATTCGATCACGCTCTGCTGGTCCGCGTGTATCATGCGCAATCCGGTACCGGTCCGGCCGCCGGCAGGCCTGCGGATCGCCTTCACCACGACGATCGTGCCGACAAAGGAACCAGTCGATGTCGTACGTGACACACTGATCGCGGCCCGACAGATTCGATATGGCACGCCGATTGACATCTGGTTGCTCGACGAAGGGGATGATCCGGCGGTCCGGGCGATGTGCGCGGAAATCGGAGTCCACCATTTCTCCCGCAACGGCGTGGCGAAGTGGAACGCGCCGAAGGGGCGATTTCGCGCCAGGACCAAGCACGGTAACCACAACTCGTGGCTGGCCGCCCATGGCGGGTCCTACGACGTTGTCATGTCGGTCGACCCCGACCACATTCCGCTGCCGAATTTCGCCGCGCGCATGCTCGGCTACTTCCGGGATCCCGAGGTGGCTTTTGTGGTGGGGCCACAGGTCTACGGCAACTTTCGCACCTTCCTCACCCGCGGCGCCGAGGCCCAGAACTACATGTTCCATTCAGTAATCCAGCGGGCCGCGAACCGGTTCAACTGCGGAATGTTCGTCGGGACCAACCACGCTTACCGGGTCCGCGCGTGGGAGCAGATCGGCGGGTTCCAGGATTCGATCACCGAAGATCTGGCCACATCCCTTGCCGTGCACGGTGCGCGCCACCCGGAAACCGGCCGGCGGTGGAAATCGGTGTACACCCCCGATGTCGTCGCCGTCGGCGAAGGGCCCGCCACCTGGACCGACTTCTTCAGCCAGCAGCTGCGGTGGGCCCGTGGCGCCAACGAGGTCATGGTGACCGAGTCGGTGCGTCGCCTGCGGCAGCTGTCGTGGGGCCACCGCGTGCACTACTCGATTCTGATGCTGCACTATCCGACGGCCGCACTCACCTGGCTGATGGGGATGCTGCTCACCGTCAGTTACATGGCGCTGGGGTCAAGCGGGGTCACCGTACACATCTCGTCCTGGTTGGCCCTCTACGTCGACGTTGCGGTGGCCAGACTCCTCCTTTACATCTGGCTGCGGCGTTTCAATATCAGTCCGCATGAGGAGAAGGGGACCGCCGGTATCTCCGGAATCTTTGTCTCGATGCTGTGTACCCCCTTTTATTCGACCGCCTTTGTAGGCGCTTTGTTGCGGCGCCCGCTCGGGTTCGTGGTTACGCCCAAGGGGAACAGCGCCAGCCCCGATCGGCTCGTGACTTTTCGGAAACATCTCTTCTGGGCAGTGGTCTCCGCTGGTTCCATCACCATCGCGGCGACCTTCGGTCATGTGTATCCGGCCAACATGGTCTGGGCGGCGCTGTCCCTGCTCATCTGCCTGACACCCGTTGTCATGTGGTGCGTGTCCACAATCGCCGGCCCATCGCCTGCTCAAATCCCCGGGCCGGTGCAGTCGCCGGTGCCGGTGCCGGTGCAGTCGCCGGCCATATGGTCCACGGTGAAGCCGGGGGCCTACCGCGAGGAGACCACCCGGCGACTGGCTCGTCCCGAGCCCATGTCTGCGCCGGGGAATCCCGGTCGGCTCGACGGGGAGAGTACGCAGAAGGTGATCAGACCGGCAGCATCGGTCGAACGGGGGAGCTGGCCGCATCCGCCAGGCGTGCGGCCGGTGCCCAGGGGCCATTCATTGTCGGCCCGTAACTCGGTGTCTCCCCGTAATTCGGTGTCTCCCCGCAGCCCGGTTTCCCCCCACGATTCGGTGTACGCCGCTAATTCGGCGGCGGGGGGGTATTCGGCGGCGGGAGGTTATATGGAGGATGTCACGATGAAGCTCCGGCCGCGGCGCCGGCGCGTGTCCCGCGACGGTCTGCTTGAGGAGCTCACCTGATGGTTGCGGTGCTGACATCGTCGGCTCAGGCCAAGCGGCTGCGTCGGTGGCGGATCCTGCGGTTGGGTGCATTCCTGTTCGCCATCATTGTGGGCAACGGCCCGTTTGCCGTGTCGTGGACTGCCACCCGGTACGAACAGTGGCAGTCCCACCGGCCGGACTACATGCGCGCTTACGGGCGCTGGGATGTTGTCGCGGACAGTGCCACGCGGTCGATTCACGCGGCGATGTTGCGCACCGGGAAGGTCCTGCTCATGGCCGGCTCCGGTAACGACCAGGGAAATTTCGACGCGAAAAAGTTCAGGACCGTACTGTGGGATCCGATCGCGAACACATTTGCCGATGTCCACACACCCTGGGATGTCTTCTGTTCGGGGCACGCCTTTCTCCCCGATGGTAATCTGCTGATAGCCGGCGGGACCAAGAAGTATGAACTCCTGGCGGCGGACGCTCCGGACGGAAAGAAGCACGAGTACGAGGGGCTGAAGGACTCCTACATTTTCGATCCGGCGACCGAGCGGTATGAGAAGACCGGCGATCTGAACCACGCCCGGTGGTACCCGACGCTGGTAACCCTTGCCAACGGCCTGGTCGTCGCCGTCTCCGGCCTCGACGACAACGGCAACATCGATCAGGGCAACACCGAGTCGTTCAACCCTGCCGTCAGGACGTGGAATGATCATCCGGATCTTCGGAAGGTCTTTCCCACCTATCCGTCCCTGCTACTCGCCGGCGACGGCCGGTTGTTCTTCTCCGGTGCCAACGCCGGCTACGGCCCGGCGGGCGTCGCAGAGCGCCAGCCCGGCCTGTGGAACCTGGTGAACAACGCCTTCCAACCGGTCGACGGGCTGCCCGAGCCGGAGCTCAACGAGACGGCAGGGACAATCATGCTTGCGCCGGCACAGGAGCAGAAGGTGATGTTCATTGCCGGTGGCGGGGTCGGCGACACCCAGACGGCGACGGCCCGGACCGCGATTGTAGATCTTGATTCGCCTGATCCTACCTACCGGCGTGGCCCCGACATGGCTGAGGCGAAACGGTATCCCGGCGCGGTGATTCTGCCCGACGACACGGTGCTCGTCTCCGGTGGTTCCACCGCCTATCGGGCTGACGACTCCCGGACAGCCGAGATCTACCACCCGGACACGAACGCCTTCACCGCGGCGGCAGACCCGCATGTCGGCCGTGATTACCATTCCGAGTACCTTCTGCTTCCGGACGGGCGGGTGGCCGTGTTCGGCTCGAATCCATTGAGCGACGACAACGCGTTCGAGACCCGGGTCGAGGTGTACTCGCCCGGCTACCTCTACAGAGGCGAGCGTCCGACGATCACATCAGCACCGACGCAGATCCCCCGGGGCTCGACCATCACCGTGGGGTCATCGCAGCCGGTGGCGAAGGCCCGTCTGATCCGCCCGGGTGCTTACACCCACGTGACCGACACCGAGCAGCGGTCGGTGGCGTTACCCGTCGTTCGGCAGGTCGACAGCAGGGTCACACTGAGCGTACCCCGCAACTCCAACCTTCTACCGTCAGACTGGTACATGCTGTTCGTAACCAACGGTGCGGGCGTTCCGTCCGTCGCCACCTGGGTCCAGGTGGGATGAGCGTGGCCGTACTGATCGCCAGGATGGTCCGGCAGGTCGAGGCAGCCCGGCGTCGGACCGGGCACCGTCCACCCCGAGTCGCCAGTCTGATGA